>JBDNHM010000108.1:0-15886 GCA_041688825.1 Burkholderiaceae bacterium
AAATGGTCTTGCCAGGTGACAACGTGTCGATGACGGTAAAGTTATTGGCCCCCATCGCCATGGAAGAAGGCCTACGCTTCGCCATTCGTGAAGGCGGCCGCACAGTTGGTGCCGGTGTCGTCGCTAAAATATTGAAATAATTGAAAAGAGGTACCCGCACGTAACGAAAAAGTTATGTGCGGTAGCAGTCAGACCGGTTGTAGGGGCGTAGCTCAATTGGCAGAGTGTCGGTCTCCAAAACCGAAGGTTGGGGGTTCGATGCCCTCCGCCCCTGCCAACTCTAGGTCTGATCGATTTCCTCACTTAGTTTTTTTTCTGATATATGTCTAATACCAAAGTTGAAACAGTTACTCGCACTGCTGACAAAGCCAAAATTTTATTGGCGTTGCTTATAATTGTTGCCGGTATTGTTGCATTCTCTGCACTTGAATCAACATATTCAGGCCCTATACGGGTCGTCATATTCGTTTTAAGTTTATTGATTGCTGCAGGTATCGTTGCAGTTAGTGAGCCCGGCAAGCGATTTATTGGCTTTACACAAGAATCGTATTACGAAGTTCGTAAAGTTATATGGCCAACGCGTAAAGAAACCATCAACATGACAGGCATTGTCTTTGCCTTTGTTGCAGTAATGGGTGTTTTTTTATGGGTGCTAGATAAATTGATCGAATGGGTTTTGTACGTTCTAGTGCTAGGCTGGAAATAACAAGGACAATGAAATGAACAAACGTTGGTACGTTGTCCATGTATTTTCCGGAATGGAAAAAAGCGTGCATAAAGCACTCATGGAACGCATTGAAAGAGCGGGTTTACAAACTCATTTTGGTCAAGTTTTAATACCATCAGAAGAAGTTGTAGAAGTTAAAGCAGGCCAAAAAACAATTACAGAACGCCGTATATTTCCAGGCTATGTGCTAATCGAAATGGATTTAACCGACGAAACGTGGCATTTGGTTAAAAATACAAATCGCGTTACTGGGTTTTTAGGCGGTGCCGGCAATCGCCCTACACCGATATCTGCAAAAGAAGTTGAAAAGATTATGTCGCAGATGGAAGAAGGGGTTGAAAAGCCTAAACCTAAGGTTCTATTTGAAGTCGGTGAGTTGGTGCGTGTAAAAGAAGGTCCGTTTACTGACTTTAACGGTAACGTTGAAGACGTGAATTATGACAAGAGCAAAGTGCGTGTATCAGTTGCCATTTTTGGCCGTGCAACGCCCGTTGAACTTGATTTTAGCCAGGTTGAAAAAACCTGATTTATTAACCCCGGGAAGCATTTGTTAATCAAATGCGCTTGTACCCGTAAGGAGCATTCGCATGGCGAAGAAAATCGTCGGCTTCATTAAGCTGCAAGTACCAGCTGGTAAAGCCAACCCATCACCCCCGATTGGCCCAGCTTTGGGTCAACGTGGCCTAAACATAATGGAATTTTGTAAAGCGTTTAACGCAAGAACTCAAGGCGTTGAGCCTGGTTTGCCTATTCCTGTTGTAATTACGGCATTTGCAGACAAGAGCTTTACTTTCATAATGAAGACGCCACCGGCGAGCATTTTGATCAAGAAAGCAGCGGGTCTTCAAAAAGGTTCACCACGTCCACATACCGATAAAGTAGGTAAGTTAACCCGTGCACAAGCAGAAGAAATAGCTAAGACAAAATCACCTGACTTAACTGCAGCTGATCTTGATGCCGCAGTTCGTACAATTGCTGGTAGTGCTCGCAGTATGGGTATTACAGTCGAAGGAGTTCAATAATGGCTAAGCAATCAAAACGCGCTGCAGCAATTTCTGCAAAAATTGACCGTGAAAAGCTTTATCCGGTCAACCAAGCATTAACGCTTGTAAAAGAAACAGCTACCGCTAAATTTGACGAATCAATCGATATCGCAGTACAGCTCGGTATCGATCCAAAGAAATCTGATCAGCTTGTTCGTGGTTCGGTTGTTTTACCAGCGGGTACGGGTAAGACAGTGCGTGTAGCGGTTTTTGCACAAGGCGAAAAAGCTGAACAAGCTAAACAAGCCGGTGCAGATATCGTCGGCATGGAAGACTTGGCTGACCAAATTAAAGCAGGCGTCATGAACTTTGATGTTGTGATTGCCTCGCCAGATACCATGCGTATTGTAGGTACATTAGGTCAAATATTAGGCCCACGTGGCTTAATGCCTAACCCCAAGGTCGGTACAGTAACACCTGATGTTGCCATGGCAGTAAAAAATGCCAAAGCGGGTCAAGTTCAATACCGAACAGATAAGGCAGGTATCGTTCATTCAACAATCGGTCGTGCATCGTTTGGCGTTGAACAGTTGCAACTTAACTTAGTTGCATTGGTTGACGCTTTGAATAAAGCACGCCCTAGTGCCTCAAAAGGTATTTACCTACGCAAAGTTGCCATTTCATCCACAATGGGTGGCGGTGCAAAGGTAGAAATCGCATCATTAACCGCTTCGCAATCTTAAGCGAAACGGTTGCAACAGACTTTGAGCCGTGACAGGCCTATTTGCTTGTCATTGCTGTCAAAGACCGCTGGAGCCTTAAAAGATAGTATCTTTTACATATCTTTAACGGCTTAATCCCAAAGTTACTTTTGGATCCAGCGCAGACGGCGTATTTCGGAAGACTTCTTTTTTAGAGCTCAACCAAGTTCGCCGCATTCGGTAGATGTTTGGGGTTTTCCTAGACATCGTAAGATGGAGTGTTCAAACCGTGAGTCTCAATCGTCAAGAAAAAGCAATTGTCATTGAAGAAGTCTCTGTAGAAGTTGCAAAGGCCCAATCAATCGTCATCGCTGAGTACCGTGGACTGGACGTCGCCTCTGTCACCGTACTGCGCAAAACTGCGCGCGAGTCAGGCGTTTTCCTGCGTGTTCTAAAAAATACGTTGGCACGTCGTGCTTTAGCAGGCACCCCTTTTGAAGGGCTGTCTGCACACTTAACAGGCCCACTTATTTATGCAATGAGTGATGACCCTGTTGGGGCAGCAAAAGTGTTGGCTACATTTGGCAAAACTAACGATAAACTCGTTATTAAGTCAGGTGCGTTACCAAATAGCATCCTTACCGCCGAAGGCGTTAAAGAGCTGGCAACGATGCCTTCACGTGACGAGTTGTTGTCAAAACTTCTCGGCACTATGCAAGCACCAATCGCGCAATTTGTTCGTACGCTCAACGAAGTTCCGACCAAGTTCGTGCGCGGCTTAGCTGCTGTGCGCGATCAAAAAGAAGCTGTTTAACACAGCGGTCAAACTTCGTCGAACGACTGGCGACACCTAACTTGGTTATTTAATTATTTGGAGTTCATTATGAACAAAGCAGAAATTCTCGACGCAATCGCTGGCATGACCGTATTAGAATTATCAGAAATGATAAAAGAAATGGAAGAAAAGTTTGGCGTTTCAGCTGCTGCTGCAGCCGTCGCCGTTGCAGCTCCTGCTGCAGGTGCTGCTGCTGCTGCTGAAGAGCAAACAGAGTTCACAGTCATGTTGACTGAAATCGGTGCTAACAAGGTCGGTGTTATTAAAGCCGTTCGTGAAATAACTGGTTTAGGCTTGAAAGAAGCTAAAGACTTAGTTGATGCAACACCTAAAGCAGTTAAAGAAGCTGTAACCAAGGCTGAAGCTGAAGATGCTAAGAAAAAGATCGAAGATGCAGGCGGTAAGGTTGAATTGAAGTAATTTAGTCTGTAAGCACCCGGGCTAAAGGTCTTACACCTGCCCGGGTTTTTGCGCTTTCAGAAAACCTGTTTGTTCATAATGTTAACAGTCTGGTTTTCTGAAGTCGTACCCTCCCTAGGCCATGGGTTCATGGTCTCATTAACCTGGAGTCGGAGTGCTCATGCCTTACTCGTTCACCGAAAAAAAGCGCATCCGCAAAAGCTTTGCCAAACGTGAAGACGTATTAGACGTCCCTTATCTTTTGGCAACTCAGCTGCAATCGTATTTAACGTTCTTACAAGCCAATGTATCAGCTTTACAAAGGCAAGACCACGGATTGCAAGCAGCTTTTTCGTCGATATTTCCCATCGTAAGCCATAATCATATGGCACGCCTTGAGTTCGTCAGTTATGGTCTTGGCGAACCTGTATTTGACGTAAAAGAATGTCAATTACGCGGCTTAACCTATGCTTCACCTCTGCGCGCCAAAGTTCGTTTGGTACTGATGGACCGTGAAGTTAGTAAACCGACTATCAAAGAAATCAAAGAACAAGAAGTCTACATGGGTGAAATGCCCCTGATGACGACCACAGGTTCTTTTGTAATAAATGGAACCGAGCGCGTTATCGTGTCTCAGCTACATCGTTCACCCGGTGTATTTTTTGAGCACGATCGTGGTAAAACACATAGCTCAGGAAAGTTGCTTTTTTCAGCACGCGTCATTCCTTACCGTGGTTCTTGGTTAGATTTTGAGTTTGACCCGAAAGATTTGTTATTTTTCCGTGTCGATCGCCGCCGTAAAATGCCCGTCACAATCTTGCTTAAAGCTATTGGTATGACAGCTGAAGCTATTTTGGCTCACTTCTTTGAGTTCGATCAGTTCGAACTTCAAGCGGAAGGTGCGTTCGTTGATTTTGTGGCTGACCGTTGGAAAGGCGAAGTGGCACGATTTGATATTACCGATAAAAAAGGTAATGTCATCGTTGAGAAAAACAAGCGTATTAACACTAAAAACTTGCGTGATATCGCTGCAGCAGGCCTTAACCGTATTTCAGTACCAGAAGACTTTTTAGTTGGCCGCATTTTAGCTACTAAAATGGTTGATCCAGATACAGGTGAACTGATTGCATCAGCAAATGATGAGATCACAGAAGGTCTGCTTGCTGCATTCCGTGCAGCGGGTGTGGAAAGCATTCAAACATTGTTTACAAATGATCTTGACCGGGGTCCCTATATTTCGCAAACGCTTCGCAGCGACGAAACAAGTGATCAACTCAGTGCACGAATTGCAATTTATCGCATGATGCGCCCTGGCGAACCACCAACTGAAGATGCAGTTGAAGCATTGTTTTTACGACTCTTTTATAACGAAGACACTTACGATTTGTCACGCGTGGGCCGTATGAAAGTTAACAGTCGCTTAGGTCGTGGCGATGATATTACTGGGCCCATGACGTTAACTAACGAAGACATTCTTGAAACAATCAAGTTGCTTGTTAATTTACGTAACGGCCATGGCAAAATTGATGACATTGATCACCTCGGTAATCGTCGTGTTCGTTGTGTCGGCGAATTGGCAGAAAACCAATTTCGTGCTGGTTTAGTTCGTGTCGAACGAGCAGTTAAAGAGCGTTTAGGCCAAGCTGAAACAGAAAACTTGATGCCACACGATTTAATTAACTCAAAACCTATTTCAGCTGCAATTAAAGAGTTCTTTGGCTCAAGCCAGTTGTCGCAGTTTATGGATCAAACCAACCCGCTGTCTGAAATTACACACAAACGTCGTGTTTCAGCATTAGGGCCGGGCGGTTTGACACGTGAACGTGCAGGTTTTGAAGTGCGTGACGTGCATCCAACCCATTACGGGCGGGTATGCCCAATTGAAACGCCTGAAGGTCCAAACATTGGCCTGATTAACTCAATGGCCTTGTTTGCACGTTTAAATGAATATGGTTTTTTAGAAACACCATACCGTAAAGTGATTGACAGCCAAGTGACTGACACCATCGATTACTTATCAGCAATCGAAGAAGGTCAATACGTCATTGCGCAAGCTAATGCAACACTTGGCGAAAAGGGTAAATTAACAGACGAGCTAGTGGCGTGCCGCCAAGCAGGCGAAACGCTGTTAACAGCACCAAGTAATATTAACTACATGGACGTTGCACCGTCTCAAATCGTTTCGGTTGCTGCATCTTTGATTCCTTTTCTTGAGCACGACGATGCAAACCGTGCCTTGATGGGTGCAAACATGCAACGTCAAGCTGTTCCTTGCTTGCGTCCTCAAAAGCCGTTAGTCGGAACGGGCGTTGAACGAACCGTAGCTGTTGACTCAGGTACAACCGTACAAGCATTGCGTGGTGGTTTTGTTGATTACACCGATGCAGAGCGTATTGTTATTCGTGTAAACGATGAAGAAAACGTTGCAGGTGAAGTCGGTGTAGACATCTACAATTTAATTAAGTACACACGTTCAAACCAAAACACTAACATTAACCAACGCCCAATCGTGCGTCGTGGTGACGTGGTGAAAAAGGGCGACGTTTTAGCAGACGGTGCATCAACCGACCTAGGTGAATTGGCATTAGGCCAAAACATGCTTATCGCGTTTATGCCCTGGAATGGTTATAACTTCGAAGATTCGATTTTGATTTCGGAAAAAGTTGTAGCAGACGATCGTTACACCTCTATTCATATTGAAGAATTAACGGTTGTAGCACGTGACACTAAATTAGGTGCTGAAGAAATCACACGCGACATCAGCAATTTGGCTGAAACACAACTGAACCGTCTAGATGATTCAGGTATCGTGCACATTGGCGCTGAAGTGCGTGCAGATGACGTTTTGGTGGGTAAAGTAACGCCTAAGGGTGAAACACAACTCACACCAGAAGAAAAGTTATTGCGTGCAATTTTCGGTGAGAAAGCCTCTGACGTTAAAGATACCTCTTTACGTGTTCCAACAGGCATGATCGGAACGGTTATTGATGTGCAAGTCTTTACACGTGAAGGCATTATTCGTGACAAGCGAGCACAATCAATTATTGATGATGAATTACGTCGTTACCGTCAAGATCTAAACGACCAATTGCGTATTGTTGAAAACGATACCTTTGCTCGTATTGAAAAAATGTTAGTGGGTAAAACCGTTAACGGCGGCCCCCGCAAACTTGTCAAAGGCAGCGAAATTAGTAAAGAGTACTTGTTAGAATTAGACCGCTGGATGTGGTTTGATTTACGTTTAGCTGATGAGTCCAATGCGATCGTACTTGAACAAGCAAAAGAATCGCTTGAACAAAAACGCCATCAGTTTGATTTAGCATTTGAAGAAAAGCGTAAAAAGCTTACCCAGGGCGATGAATTACCGCCGGGCGTACTCAAAATGATTAAGGTCTACCTAGCTGTTAAGCGTCGCTTGCAACCGGGTGACAAAATGGCAGGTCGTCACGGTAACAAAGGCGTTGTTTCTCGCATTACGCCCGTTGAAGACATGCCACACATGGCCGATGGTACGCCAGTTGATATCGTGTTGAACCCTTTGGGTGTTCCTTCACGCATGAACGTCGGTCAAGTACTTGAAGTTCATTTGGGCTGGGCTGCTAAAGGTATTGGTAAGCGTATTGAAACCTTGTTACACGAGCAACAAAAGGTTGAAACTAAAAAACTGCGTAGTTACCTAGAAGAAGTCTACAACGCAACGGGTTCAACAGAGCAAATCGATAAGATGACCGATGCAGAAGTCATTGAGTTGAGTACAAATCTGTGTGATGGCGTACCATTTGCTACCCCAGTTTTTGATGGTGCCTCAGAAGATGAAATCGCCATGATGCTTGATTTGGCATACCCAGCTGATGTGTCAGCAAAAATGGGTTTAACCGAAACACGCACACAAGCATGGTTGTATGACGGCCGAACGGGTGATCAATTTGAGCGCCCTGTTACAGTTGGCTATATGCATTACTTGAAACTGCACCATTTAGTTGACGACAAGATGCATGCTCGTTCTACAGGCCCCTACTCACTCGTTACGCAACAGCCATTGGGTGGTAAAGCCCAGTTCGGTGGTCAGCGATTTGGTGAGATGGAGTGCTGGGCACTTGAGGCATATGGTGCGTCATATACCTTGCAAGAAATGCTCACTGTGAAGTCAGATGACATCACAGGCCGAACTAAACTTTATGAAAACATCGTTAAGGGCGATCACACGATTGAAGCTGGCATGCCAGAGTCATTCAACGTGTTGGTGAAAGAAATTCGTTCACTTGCCCTCGACATGGATTTGGAGCGTAAATAATGAGAGCACTACTCGACCTATTTAAACAAGTCACCCCTGACGATCAATTTGATGCAATTAAAATTAGTATTGCATCACCTGAAAAAATTCGTTCTTGGTCATTCGGAGAAGTTCGTAAACCCGAAACAATTAACTATCGTACGTTTAAACCAGAACGTGACGGCTTGTTTTGTTCGAAGATTTTTGGTCCCATTAAAGACTACGAATGCTTATGCGGCAAATATAAACGCCTCAAACATCGTGGCGTAATTTGCGAAAAATGTAATGTTGAAGTAACTGTTGCGAAAGTGCGTCGTGAGCGCATGGGCCATATTGAATTAGCAAGCCCTGTTGCGCACATTTGGTTTTTGAAAAGCCTTCCTTCCCGCTTGGGTATGGTTCTTGACATGACTTTACGCGACATCGAACGCGTGCTTTACTTCGAAGCATGGTGCGTCATTGAACAAGGCATGACACCGCTCAAGCGCGGTCAAATCATGTCTGACGACGACTATTTAGCAAAAACTGAAGAATATGGCGATGAGTTCAAAGCACTAATGGGTGCTGAAGCCGTGCGCGAATTGTTGCGTACTATAGACATTGATCGCGATGTTGAAACCTTGCGTGTTGAATTAAAAGCTACATCATCTGAAGCTAAAATCAAGAAAATTTCTAAGCGCCTAAAAGTATTAGAAGGCTTTCAAAAGTCAGGTATCAAGCCTTACTGGATGATCATGGAAGTTTTGCCAGTCTTGCCACCAGATCTACGCCCTTTGGTGCCGCTTGATGGCGGTCGTTTTGCAACATCAGATTTAAATGATCTATATCGTCGTGTTATCAACCGTAACAATCGTCTTAAGCGCTTATTAGAATTAAAAGCACCTGAAATTATCTTACGTAATGAAAAACGTATGTTGCAAGAATCGGTCGATTCGTTACTTGACAACGGTCGTCGCGGTAAAGCCATGACGGGTGCTAATAAGCGCCAACTCAAGTCATTGGCAGACATGATTAAAGGTAAGAGCGGTCGCTTCCGTCAAAACCTGTTAGGTAAGCGTGTTGACTACTCTGGTCGTTCAGTTATCGTGGTTGGTCCACAGCTTAAATTACATCAGTGCGGTTTACCTAAGTTAATGGCACTTGAGTTATTCAAACCTTTCATTTTCAATCGCCTTGAAATGATGGGTTTAGCAACAACAATTAAGGCTGCTAAAAAATTAGTTGAAAGCCATGAACCTGTTGTATGGGATATTCTCGAAGACGTCATTCGTGAACACCCCGTGCTACTCAATCGCGCACCGACATTGCACCGTTTAGGCATTCAAGCATTTGAACCGTTATTAATTGAAGGTAAAGCCATTCAATTACACCCATTGGTTTGTGCAGCATTTAACGCCGACTTTGACGGCGATCAAATGGCTGTTCACGTGCCCTTGTCGTTAGAAGCGCAAATGGAAGCCCGTACGTTAATGTTGGCCTCGAACAATATTTTGTTTCCAGCCAATGGCGAACCGTCTATTGTGCCTTCACAAGATATCGTGCTGGGTTTGTATTACGCTACCCGTGACCGTGTTAATGGTCGTGGCGAAGGCATGTTCCTAGCTGATGTATCTGAAGTTCAGCGCGCCTATGACAGCAAAGAAGTTGAGTTGCAAACGCGTATTACTGTGCGTTTAGAAACATGGACACATGACAACCATGGTGAGTGGGTGTCAGGCCTTGAGCGCTTTGAAACAACAGTTGGCCGTGCATTGTTATCAGAAATAATGCCTAAAGGCCTGCCTTTCGAGTTACTGAACCGTGCGTTAAAAAAGAAAGAAATTTCACGCTTGATTAACCAATCATTCCGTCGTTGCGGTTTACGTGCCACGGTTATTTTTGCAGATAAGCTGATGCAGTCAGGTTTCCGCTTAGCTACACGTGGTGGCATATCTATCGCTATGGGCGATATGCTGATTCCTCAAGTTAAAGAAGATATTTTGGCAGCCGCCACAGCAGAAGTAAAAGAGATCGACAAGCAATACTCGTCTGGTTTGGTGACATCGCAAGAGCGCTACAACAACGTGGTTGATATTTGGGGTAAGGCTGGCGATAAAGTTGGCAAAGCAATGATGGAACAGCTTTCCACTGAGCCTGTTGTTGACCGCCATGGCAAAGATACGCGCCAAGAATCGTTTAACTCAATCTATATGATGGCCGATTCAGGGGCACGTGGTTCAGCCGCCCAAATTCGTCAGCTTGCTGGTATGCGCGGTTTAATGGCCAAACCAGACGGTTCAATTATTGAAACGCCTATTACAGCTAATTTTCGCGAAGGCTTAAACGTGCTTCAATACTTTATTTCAACCCATGGTGCACGTAAAGGCTTAGCTGATACCGCATTAAAAACGGCTAATTCTGGCTATTTGACGCGTCGTTTAGTTGACGTCACACAAGATCTAGTCATCACGAAAAGCGACTGTGGTACGACTCAAGGTTACGCGATGAAAGCCCTCGTTGAAGGGGGTGAAGTCATTGAACCTTTACGTGAACGTATTTTAGGTCGTGTTGCAGCAGTTGATATCGTCAACCCCGACACCCAAGAAACAGCTGTTTCTGCAGGTACCTTGCTTGACGAAGATATGGTCGATTACATTGATCAAATTGGTGTTGATGAAGTACGCGTTCGTACACCTTTAACATGCGAAACACGTCATGGTTTATGTGCACATTGTTACGGTCGTGACTTAGGCCGTGGTAGTTTAGTGAACGTCGGTGAAGCAGTGGGTGTAATTGCTGCTCAATCAATCGGTGAGCCCGGTACACAGCTAACAATGCGTACTTTCCACATCGGTGGTGCAGCATCACGAAATGCAATGGCTAATAGTGTTGAAACGAAGTCAGCCGGTGTCGTGCGATTTGCTAGCACAATGCGTTATGTCACCAACCCGAAAGGTGAGCGCGTTGCGATTTCTCGTTCAGGTGAAATCGTTATTTATGGTGATAATGACCGTGAGCGCGAGCGTCACAAGGTACCTTACGGCGCCACACTGCAAGTCAATGATGGTGACATGTCGAAAGCGGGTACACGTCTTGCCACCTGGGATCCACTGACTCGCCCAATCATTTCAGAATATGCGGGCGACATTCGATTTGAAAATATTGAAGAAGGCGCAACCGTTGCCAGACAAGTTGATGAAGTAACAGGCTTGTCAACTTTGGTTGTTATTACACCTAAAACGCGCGGTGGCAAAATTGCTATGCGCCCTCAGATCAAAATTATTGCCGACAATGGTGAAGAAGTTAAAATTGCTGGCACAGATCATGCAGTAACCATTACTTTCCCTGTTGGTGCTTTGATCACTGTGCGTGACGGTCAAACGGTACAGGTGGGTGAAGTGCTCGCACGTATTCCGCAAGAGTCACAAAAAACGCGTGATATTACCGGTGGTTTACCACGTGTGGCAGAGCTTTTTGAAGCACGTTCACCAAAAGACGCCGGCATGTTAGCTGAAATGACGGGAACTGTTTCATTTGGTAAAGATACGAAAGGTAAGCAGCGTTTGGTTATTACCGATCTTGAGGGCATAGCCCACGAGTTCTTGATTACCAAAGAAAAGCAAGTGTTAGTTCATGATGGCCAAGTTGTCAATAAAGGCGAGACCATTGTTGATGGCCCAGCTGATCCACATGATATTTTGCGCTTGAAAGGTATTGAGCGTTTGGCAAACTACGTTGTTGACGAAGTGCAAGACGTCTATCGCTTGCAAGGCGTAAAAATCAATGACAAGCATATTGAAGTGATTGTGCGCCAAATGTTGCGTCGAGTAGTCATCAATGACTCGGGTGATACCGGGTTTATTGTGGGTGAACAAGTTGAGCGTTCAGAATTGTTTAATGAAAACGATCGAATGACGGCAGACCAAAAACTGCCGGCATCATACGACAATGTTTTGTTAGGTATAACTAAAGCCTCACTGTCTACCGATTCGTTCATTTCAGCGGCATCGTTCCAAGAAACAACACGCGTCTTGACCGAAGCAGCCATTATGGGCAAACGTGACGAATTGCGTGGTTTGAAAGAGAACGTTATTGTCGGTCGCTTAATACCTGCAGGTACAGGTATGGCTTTCCATGATGCACGTCGTGCAAAAGAGCTTCTTGAAGCTGCAGAGCGCGAAGCAGCAAAAGTGTCTGCCAACCCATTTGAAGACGCTCCGGCTGTTGACATTGAAGGTGTATTGGAAGCACCTGATCGGGCGTAATCGAGTTACCAAACTAGATATAAACGTAAATTTACTTATGTAGATGGTTTGGAAAATCGATTCGTAAGATTTGTTTTGATTTAAAGTTTTAGAAATACAGTTTGGTAAGTTAATGCTTACCAAACTGACTGTTTAGGTCAGGCTTATGTTTAAAACGCCTAAGTAAGCTCATCAAAGACGTATATCTGATGAGTTAAGTTGACAGCTCGAGGGTTTATACGGTAAAGTCTCGGGCTCTATGCAATTTTTACGGTTCGTGCAACGCTGGGCTTGCACGGCTATTTAATGGCATACCCGCTCTTTAACGGTCTTTCCGTCATGGTTCAGGGTTTGTCAAACCGCCCAGAAACGGGATCGATACGCTGCATTTTAAAGCAGTTGTTAAAGGGAATTAGAGGTTATGCCAACCATCAGTCAACTCATACGTAAACCACGTGAGTCAGGCATCGTTAAAAGCAAGAGCCCTGCGCTCGAAAATTGCCCACAACGACGCGGCGTTTGCACACGTGTTTACACTACAACTCCAAAAAAACCAAACTCAGCTTTGCGTAAAGTCGCTAAAGTTCGTTTGACAAACGGTTTTGAAATTATTTCTTACATCGGTGGTGAAGGCCACAACTTGCAAGAACACTCAGTCGTGCTCGTTCGCGGCGGCCGTGTAAAAGACTTGCCAGGCGTGCGTTATCACATTGTTCGTGGTTCGCTTGATTTACAAGGCGTTAAAAACCGTAAACAGTCACGTTCTAAATACGGTGCTAAGCGACCCAAAAAAGCGTAACGTTTTTTAAAAACGTTCAGTGTTTAAAGCACTAAAAAAGCGATTAAAACGAGTAGTAATTAAAGTTTATGAGTCTTTTGTTTAACAAAAGACTTGTGCAACCGGCAAAATTAGCCGCTAACGTAAGTGGTTTACCTTTGTAAACCGAGAAATCTAAATATTTTTAGATTTCAACTGAATCGACACTAAAGGAAATGAAATGCCCCGTCGTCGCGAAGTACCGAAACGTGAAATACTCCCTGATCCCAAATTTGGTAGTGTTGATCTCGCAAAATTTATGAACGTTGTCATGCTCGCCGGTAAAAAAGCCGTTGCTGAGCGTATCGTTTATGGCGCACTTGAACAGGTGCAAACGAAGTCAGGCAAAGACCCGATCGAAATTTTTAACAATGCAATCAATAATATCAAACCACTTGTTGAAGTTAAAAGCCGCCGTGTTGGTGGTGCAAACTATCAAGTGCCCGTTGAAGTTCGCCCTGTACGTCGTTTAGCGCTTGCTATGCGTTGGTTACGTGAAGCAGCAAAAAAACGTGGCGAAAAATCAATGAACTTACGCTTAGCAGGCGAATTGCTTGATGCCGCAGAAGGTCGCGGCGCTGCAATGAAAAAACGCGATGACACACACAAAATGGCCGAAGCTAACAAAGCATTTAGTCATTTCCGCTGGTAATTAAAGGACATCACCACCATGGCCCGTAAAACCCCGATTGAGCACTACCGTAACATCGGTATCTCAGCTCATATCGATGCAGGTAAAACTACAACAACTGAACGTATTTTGTTCTATACCGGTGTTAACCATAAAATTGGTGAAGTGCATGATGGCGCCGCCACAATGGACTGGATGGAGCAAGAGCAAGAACGTGGCATTACCATAACTTCAGCTGCCACCACCGCTTTTTGGAAGGGTATGGCCAACAATTACCCAGAGCATCGAATTAATGTAATCGATACCCCGGGTCACGTTGACTTTACAATTGAAGTTGAGCGTTCAATGCGTGTACTTGATGGTGCATGTATGGTTTATTGTGCAGTCGGTGGTGTTCAGCCACAATCTGAAACAGTTTGGCGCCAAGCCAACAAATATGGTGTGCCGCGAATCGCATTCGTTAACAAAATGGACCGTACTGGCGCAAACTTTTTCAAAGTTTATGACCAGTTAAAAAATCGTCTGAAAGCAAACCCAGTGCCAATAGTTATTCCTATTGGTGCGGAAGAAAATTTCAAAGGTGTTGTCGACCTCGTTAAAATGAAATCAATTTTATGGGACGAGGCCAGTCAAGGTACAAAATTTGAATATGGTGAAATTCCAGACGATCTGAAAGAAATTTCAAAAGAGTGGCGTGAAAAATTAGTTGAAACTGCAGCTGAATCTTCTGAAGAACTAATGAATAAGTACCTTGAAGAAGGTGACTTAACTGAAGATGAAATTAATAAAGCTATTCGTGTTCGCACTATTGCAAGTGAAATACAACCTATGTTGTGTGGTTCAGCCTTTAAAAATAAAGGCGTTCAACGCATGCTTGACGCAGTTGTCGACTATCTACCTTCACCGATTGATATTCCTCCTGTTGATGGTGAAAATGATTTAGAAGAACCTATTACACGAAACGCTTCAGACAGCGAAAAATTCTCTGCACTAGCATTTAAATTAATGACTGACCCATATGTTGGGCAGTTAACTTTTGTGCGTGTTTATTCAGGTGTGCTGAAGTCAGGCGATACGGTTTATAACCCAATTAAGGGTAAGAAAGAACGTATCGGTCGTATTTTACAAATGCATGCAAACAATCGTGAAGAAATAAAAGAAGTCGTTTCGGGTGACATTGCTGCTGTTGTTGGTTTGAAAGACGTCACAACAGGTGAAACGCTTTGTGATATCGATGCTCATATTATGCTTGAGCGTATGATTTTCCCAGAGCCTGTTATTTCACAAGCTGTCGAGCCTAAGACTAAGGTTGACCAAGAAAAAATGGGTATGGCGTTGTCACGCTTAGCGCAAGAAGACCCATCATTTCGAGTCCGCAGTGACGAAGAGTCAGGTCAAACTATTATTTCAGGTATGGGTGAATTGCACCTTGAAATTATTGTCGATCGCATGCGTCGTGAATTTGGTGTTGAGGCTAACGTGGGTAAACCACAGGTCGCTTACCGTGAAACGATTCGGAAAGTGTGCGAAGAAGTTGAAGGTAAATTTGTAAAGCAGTCTGGCGGTCGCGGTCAGTATGGCCACGTGGTTCTCAAAATTGAGCCATTACCTCCTGGCGGTGGCTTCCAGTTTGTTGATGCAATTAAAGGGGGTGTGGTTCCTCGCGAATACATTCCAGCAGTTGATAAAGGTATTCAAGAAACGTTACCAGCCGGTATTTTGGCAGGTTATCCAGTTGTTGACGTCAAAGCAACCTTAATTTTCGGTTCTTATCACGATGTTGACTCTAACGAAAACGCATTTCGTATGGCTGCCTCAATGGCATTCAAAGATGGTATGCGTAAAGCTAGCCCGGTTCTTTTAGAGCCGATGATGGCTGTAGAAGTCGAAACACCAGAAGACTATGCCGGTACTGTTATGGGTGATCTTTCGTCACGTCGCGGTATGGTTCAAGGTATGGACGACATGGTTGGTGGTGGCAAAGCAATTCGTGCTGAAGTACCTTTGGCACAAATGTTTGGCTATGCAACAAGTTTACGGTCTTTAACACAAGGCCGCGCAACATACACAATGGAATTTAAGCATTATTCCGAAGCTCCCAAAAATGTGGCCGATGAAATCATCGCAGCCCGTGGCAAATAATTAACTAAGAGAAATAATCATGGCAAAAAGCAAGTTTGAGCGAACCAAGCCCCACGTAAACGTAGGCACGATTGGTCACGTCGATCATGGTAAGACAACATTAACGGCGGCTATCACTACGGTGTTGGCACGCAAGTTTGGTGGTGAAGCGAAGG
>JBDNHM010000109.1:0-5826 GCA_041688825.1 Burkholderiaceae bacterium
ATAGTTTTGAATCAATACTAGTTAAGTTGTGATGATATTTTGAGTGGCCCAACAAGGACCTTAGCAGTAACTTTACCGATTTGGGAGGATGAACATGAACATGAACGTCGCACAGAAGCTGATCAAGTCGCATTTAATACACGGTGACATGAAACCTGGCGAAGAGATTGGCATCCGCATTGACCAGACGCTGACCCAAGATGCAACCGGCACACTGGTGATGCTGGAACTGGAGGCAATGGGTTTGGATCGAGTGAAAACAGAGGTGAGCGTCCAGTACGTTGACCACAACATCATCCAAGAGGACTTCAAGAACCCTGACGATCATCTTTTTTTGCGCAGCGCCTGCCAGCGATTCGGCGTGTGGTACTCGCGGCCTGGCAACGGAGTGAGTCATCCGTGCCACCAAGAAAATTTCGGTATGCCGGGCAAGACCCTCCTTGGCTCTGATAGTCACACGCCGGCGGCTGGCGCGATTGGCATGCTGGCCATCGGTGCTGGTGGACTGGAAGTAGCACTAGCAATGGCGGGCGAACCGTTCTTTATGCGCATGCCCCTGATCTGGGGCGTCAAACTCACTGGTAGTTTGCCTGATTGGGTCAGCTCCAAAGATGTCATCTTAGAGATGTTGCGACGCCACGGCGTCGACGGAGGTTTAGGCCGAATCGTTGAGTACTACGGGCCTGGGGTGGCAACGCTAAGCGCGATGGATAGACATGTGATCGCCAACATGGGCGCTGAACTTGGCGCCACCACTACCGTTTTTCCTTCCGATCAGGAAGTGCATCGCTTCTTGCGCGCCTGGCAGCGCGAAGAGGACTGGGTCGAGCTAAATGCAGATGCCAGTGCGCCCTACGACGTTTATGAAGAACTCGATCTGTCCAGCCTAGTGCCGCTAATCGCTATGCCATCAAGCCCAGGGAACGTGCGTCCGGTCAGCGAGGTCGCCGGCGAGCGCATCTACCAGACCTACATCGGTTCGTCAGCTAATCCTGGCTACCGTGACTTTGCAGTTTCCGCGCTGATGGTGCAAGGCCAACAAGTGAATGATTGTGTGTCGTTCGACATTAACCCCACGTCCCGGGCGCAGCTCGAAACCCTGATACGCGATGGACACATCGCTGACCTGTTGCACGCCGGCGCGCGTTTGCACCAAGCCGGTTGCAACGGCTGCATCGGTATGGGCCAAGCGCCAGCCACCAATGAAATCTCTTTACGTACGGTTCCGCGTAACTTTCCTGGCCGCTCTGGCACACGCGAGGATAAGGTATGTCTAGTTAGCCCCGAGACCGCCACCGCATCGGCGCTCACCGGAGTGATCACTGATCCACGCACACTTGGTATTCCCTACCCACGCATCGCTGACCCAGACAACCCAATCATCAACCGCGAGATGTTCATACCACCTTTGCCGTTTGAGATCGCGCGGCAAGTAACCCTTGTAAAGGGGCCGAATATCGCTTCTATCCCGTCCTTCAAACCATTGCCAGATGTGATCGAAGTGCAAGTATTGCTCAAGGTGGCGGACGATATCTCCACGGACGAAATTATGCCGCCCGGTCTACGTGTGTTGCCGTTTCGGAGCAATATTCCTAGAATCGCCGAGTTCTCATTCGACCGGCTCGACCCCACCTACTCAACGAGAGCCAAGCTTGTACTAGGCCATGTTGTAGTGGGAGGGAGCAATTATGGGCAAGGTTCGAGCCGCGAACACGCTGCATTAGGCCCACAATATCTTGGATTGCGCGCTGTTCTTGCCAAAAGTTTTGCGCGGATCCACTCACAAAATCTGATCAACTTTGGCGTACTTCCGCTGACGTTCATCAACACTTCTGGCTACGACGCCGTTCAGGCAGGTGACGTGCTGCGTTTGGCCGACCTGCGGCGCTCTCTCTTAGCAGGGGGTGATCTGCTGGTCGAAAACGTTACTCGCCAGCAATCGTTTCAGGTACAACACAACATATCAGCGCGGCAAGTGCAGTTCTTGCTTCAAGGTGGACTAATTAATTGGATGAAAGAGCGACTCTTGAAGCAATTTAGCTCCGTTAGAGTAGTTTAAGACCATATGTAAAAACGGCATTTAATCTACGCAACAGGGCCTTCATGACCACTAAAGTAATTACCATCGTTGACCAACATGCTACTAACCGGGTACCGGTCATTCCAGTACACATGCCTATTCCCGCCGGCATGATAACTGACGTGCGCGGGCGCCTCTTGCGCGATCTACGCATTTCGGTAACTGACCGCTGCAACTTCCGTTGCACCTACTGCATGCCCAAGTCAGTATTCGATAAGGACTACCTCTTTTTGCCAAAATCTGAACTTTTGAGCTTCGAGGAAATTACACGCATGACACGCTTGTTCGTTGCACACGGTGTCGATAAAATTCGTCTTACTGGTGGCGAACCTCTACTGCGTAAAAATCTTGAGGCTTTGATCGAGATGCTGACCGCCCTTAAGACGCATAACGGCAAACCATTAGATATCGCCCTCACCACAAACGCCTCGTTGCTGTCGAAGAAAGCCCGAGCGCTCAAAAATGCGGGTCTGCAGCGCATCACTGTCTCACTCGATTCGCTTGATGAAACTATATTTCGCACCATGAACGACGTAGATTTTCCGGTGTCCGATGTATTAAGTGGCATCGACGCAGCGCATGATGCGGGCTTTGCATCCATCAAGATCAACATGGTGGTTAAAAAAGGAGTCAACGATCAAGACGTTGTTGCAATGGCGAAGCACTTCAAAGGAAGCGGTCACATTGTGCGTTTCATCGAATTCATGGACGTGGGTTTTTCCAACGGTTGGCGTATGAACGATGTCGTACCCTCGGCTCAGATAGTGAGCACGATCAACGCAGAGATGCCAATCATCAAAGCTCAATCCAATTACACCGGTGAAGTCGCCCAGCGCTGGGTTTATGCAGATGGAAGCGGCGAAATCGGTGTAATTTCTAGCGTTACACAAGCCTTTTGTTCTACCTGTACACGTGCCCGACTCTCGACCGATGGCAAGTTGTACACGTGCCTTTTTGCTCATTCTGGCCATGATTTACGCGCACTCATGCGCTCGGGAAAGAGCGACATGCAAATAGCCGGTGCAATTGGTTTGATCTGGAACCAGCGCGAAGACCAACATTCACAAATTCGTACAGAAGACACGGCAAGCAGGAAGAAAGTTGAGATGTCTTATATCGGCGGCTGATTTCAGAGTCTCATTCACCCCAAAAATAGTACAGTCATTAAAAAAGGCACTCAAAGTGCCTTTCGCGTACATTTAATAGCAAATAAAAACTTAGGCTGGAGGCATAATTACTGTGTCAATGACATGTATTACGCCATTAGTGCACTCAATGTCGGTTGCAACGACCTTTGAAGCTCCGTTCAAATGAACGGCGTCGTTGATACTAATCTTGATGTCTGCACCGTTTACTGTTGTTGCAAATTTTCCATCCATAGTCATTACATCAGCAGCCAAGACTTTCCCTGAGACGACGTGATAGGTGAGAATGCTTTTTAGTGTTGGAATGTCATTAAGCAAACTTTCGACTGTGCCGGATGGTAATTTTGCAAAGGCCTCGTCAGAAGGTGCGAAAACAGTAAAAGGACCATCACCTTTAAGCGTGTCAATCAAGCCAGCGGCCGTCAGTGCAGCAGCGAGGGTTTTAAAATTGTCTGCGGCAACTGCAGTGTCGATAATATCTTTCATGAGGGAATCCTTTTGTAAATCTGATCTCAAAAAATATTGAAGATCAAGTGGGGTTTTAAAGCCCACATTAACAAAATATCACACAATACGTAAAAATATTATGACAGCCTTTTTTTGAGCAATTCAACCGTTAAAAATAAAGGTTTTATGCTAGCGATGAGCAACAAAGTCAGGTCGTGCAGGTAACCCACAAAATGGTGCAACCAATCTATTTCTTACACTGTTGTAGACAACAAAAACGTTACTGCGTGGTTGCGGTGTGATGTTTGAATTAGAGCCATGCATCATATTACATTCAAAAAAAGTTACTGAACCTGCTGGGCCCGTAGTTGAAATGATACCCCTGTGTTCTATAAGTTTTTGCAAGCTTTCATCATCAGGCACACCAACATCTTGTTTACGTAGTGATGATTTAAAGTTGTTTTCAGGCGTCTCACCTACACAACTCACAAACGAAAGATGTGATCCAGGTATGAGCATTAATGGCCCATTATGGTGAGTATTTTCAGTCAAGCTTATTGAACAACTCACGGCTCGCATGCGAGGCATACCATCTTCTGCATGCCATGTTTCAAAATCTGAGTGCCAATAAAACTCTTGACCTCTGAACCCGGCTTTATAGTTAATACGAGTTTGATGTAAGTACACCTCACTGCCAAGCAGTTGCTGAGCAATTAACACTAACCGAGGGTGGTAGCACAAACTGTGCATAATCTCGCTTTTATTATGCACAGCAAATATAGACCTAATTTCTTGGCTGTTAGGTTCAAAAATTGAACCAGCTTGCGATTTGATACTTTGATTCGTTCGAATCGAATTAAGCTCTTTTAAAAACATATTGAGCTCATTTGAATTAAAAAAATGATCAAAATGTATAAAGCCTGACTCAGCGTACTGATTTAGTGCTAATTGATCTAATGGCCCCACATGGGCGGAACCATATGCAACTGGCTCGCTACGAGCCAACACGGCAGGATCACTCGCCCGCCGTGTCGGGTAATGGTCTTGAAAGCGATCAAACTCAGTTTGACCGTTATTTTGAGTAATGTCTGGCACATTAGCGTTCATACACCATCACCTCCTTGTACATCAAGATATTACGTTTTTAAAAAAGGCATCAATTAATTGCTTTGCACAGCCATGAATTCAACTCTTCAACAGTAACGCGGTATGGTTACATTAGCAAATGCATGCTAGCTTAGGATTTATCTATGTCTTTAATGGCTTCTTTGATATCACCTAAAGCTTTCTGGGTGTCACCTTCAATTTGCTTCTTGATGCCCTTTATTTGTTGTTCGTTACTACCAATTATTTTGCCGGCGGTTCGTTGAATTTTTCCACTAATGTCTTTTGCTGTGCCTTCTACTTGGTCTTTATTCATTTTGCACTTCCTAATTTAATAATAATTTGGAATTTACCGAATCAATTATTGAATCGCGTGATTAAGTTTGGCCAACATTGGATTGTCACCATTCGATTTTTAACCGGACACTACTGAGTTGATCTGTGAACTCAACAACATATGAAACGAATGACCCTCAGATGAAAGCTTTAGTTCTGCAAATATCAAGATCAATTCGTATTTTTACTGTGGTATTGTTAATTGAATTTTGATATTTAAAATACGTTGAGAAACTTTAGGCCATTTAAATAGTCCAGAAGTGGGGAACAACATGAATAAGCCAGAAGGTCTAGCAATGCGCTACCAATTTCCTTGACATTGGTAAAACTATGCTCTGCAAGCAAAGTCGCGGCATTGTGATGAATTTTCTCCAGCAAGACTATTTCAGTAACGGTAATTCCCTAAAAATTAAAAAAATATATTTGTATTGGTTGGTTTTGGATTGTTGATTCGCTCTCGGCCCTACACCGATCGAATAGACTTCTTCTACCAGATTTTTGCTTTTGCGCAGAACACACATCAAAACACCCCTGCCGCATGCGCCTGCTGATCAGCCTGGTACGAGCTGCGCACCATCGGGCCCGATGCTGCATGCAGGAATCCCATCTTGCGAGCTTCTTCCGCATACATCTTGAACGTGTCTGGATGTACATAACGGCACACAGGCAGGTGACCACCGGACGGCTGCAGGTACTGACCGATGGTCAGCATGG
>JBDNHM010000110.1:0-7861 GCA_041688825.1 Burkholderiaceae bacterium
AAATCCGAGCTAAACAATTCCAATCTAATATCCTTAACTTATTGCCTATGCATGTCATACATATCAATAAGCTTCATACAGGGGGGGCTTTGCATTTAACTAAAAGCAGAGATGTTGATGATACTTAGGTAAAAAATTAGGTGAAAAACTGACAGCAAAATATTATATAACTATCAACAAGTGTTCTACTTTTTTATAGTTGCCCGGTTCTACAAGTTATCGATTAACGATACAAAGCGCTGTTAACTTGAAAGAAAAACTGACGATATGGCTTTACAGGTTTTTTAACTGAAACTAAGATTAATCAAAAGCACATTAAGCTCAAAATCATAAATTTATAAAGGTATAAGATGAAAATATTAGTCGCTGTAGATGGGTCGAAAACATCATTGAAAGCAGTGAAATATGCAATCAACTTAGCAAAGCAGCTTGAAAAAAAGCCAACGCTTACTTTAATTAATGTTCACAATGATGAGCCACTTAATCGCATTAAAAGCTTTGTCGGTAAATCAGAGGTTGAAAATTACCTCATTGAGACCAGCCAAAAAGAGCTGAACCCTACTCGAAAACTATTAAATGCTTCAGGCATTAAACATAACTTTGTGATCGAATTGGGGCACGTGAGTGAATCAATCGTCAACCTTGCAAACAAAGGCAAGTTTAATATGATCATCATGGGTGCCAAGGGTCGCACCGGCATTATGGATGTCATTATGGGGTCTGTTGCCCAACGAGTCAGCAGCATCGCAAAACAACCTGTACTGCTGATTAAATAAAATTATGAAGCCCTCTAATTCACTAGTGATTTGGAGGGCCTTGAACAGGTAAGTCACATATACCAATTGTTGGCGCAAGTTGAATGTTGCACCCCCCCAGTCAGACTGATCGAGATTCATTCATGAAACGAGTTAGTGTTTAAACCACTTACTTCAATTGAAGGTACTCTGCCAAACGAGCCATCATGGCATCACACGCGGCTAACTGCTCAATTGAAATAAATTCGTCTGGTTTATGACCCTGATTCATACTTCCAGGCCCGCAAATGACTGTATTGATGCCCTCTTGATTAAACAAACCACCTTCAGTACCAAATGCGACAGTAGTAAACTCATCAGAGCGGGTTAGAAATTTGAGTAATTGTGCCGCTTCGCTATCTGACGATGTTGCTAAACCTGGATATTGACTCAGCGGTTCAAATTGAATATCGGCATCTGCATGCACCATCCGCATTCTAGGGAGTAGATCTGATTCAGCGTACTCTCCCAATTCAGTAGGCACAGCCTCTGGGTTAAAGCCAGGCACTGTTCGAATTTCAAAATCAAACTCACACTCTGATGGCACAATATTCAATGCACTGCCACCCTTTATCAACCCAGTTTGCACAGTAGAAAATGGTGGGTCAAAGCGCTCATCATGGAATTCTCGTTGAGCCAGTCGGTCACGAATGTCAGCTAGGCGGTTTAACAGGCGGGCAGCATATTCAATAGCATTAACACCATTAGGTGAATAAGCTGAATGACATGCCACGCCCTTGACACGACAACGCATGGCCAACTTGCCTTTATGCCCAAGTACAGGCTTCATCTCAGTGGGTTCACCGATGATACATAACAAGGGCTTATTAGGACGATTGGCCAACTTAGCTAACATAGGCCTTACGCCAAGGCACCCTACCTCTTCGTCGTAAGAGAAAGCCAAATGTACTGGTAACTTTAGTGCACTAGCCTGAAATAACGGAACAGCAGCAAGCACTGAAGCAATGTAACCTTTCATATCGGCTGTACCGCGACCATACAAACGCCCGTCTTTTTCGACTAGGCAGAAAGGGTCTACAGTCCAAGGTTGGCCGTCGACTGGGACGACGTCAGTATGACCAGACAACATAACACCGCCGCGTTCTGTAGAACCAATCGTGGCAAATAAGCTAGCTTTGGTGCCGCTTTGATTAAGAAAAATTTCGCTTTCTACGCCTATGTCATGCAAATAGTCTCGAATAAAATGAATCAAGTCGAGATTAGAATTACGACTGACCGTCGCAAAACCAATCAAGCGTTCAAGAATAATTCGACTTGTCATCTTAATTTTCCCTGCAACCTCAAAGCGAGAGGCCACATTTTAATTTAAAGTTACAGGCCTTAACTGAAAAACTATTATTGTATTGATTCAGTCATTGATAAAAAAATTTTAAGTTCTTGAGTTTGGGGTGATGAAAAAATTTCATTAGGGTGGCCCATTTCATGTACTTTGCCATTGTGCATAAAAATCACGCGATCAGAAACTTTTTTTGCAAAGTGCATCTCATGTGTAACCAATATTAACGTGACGCCGTCTTTTGCCAAGTCCTCTATAACACGCAAGACTTCACCCACTAATTCCGGATCAAGTGCAGATGTAATTTCATCACACAGAATAATTTCAGGATTCATTGCTAGGGCTCGAGCTATTGCAACGCGTTGCTGCTGCCCACCAGATAACTCATTCGGATAACTGTCAAATTTATCTTCAAGGCCTACTTGTTTGAGTAATTTTTTTGCTATTTCGTGACACTCAAAAATTGTTTTATGTTTAACAAGTTTAGGGGCAAGCATTACATTTTTGCCAGCGGTCATTGTTGGAAACAAATTAAAACTTTGAAAAACCATTCCTACGTCTTGGCGAAGGGCTCTTAACGCAACGGCGTCATTGCACTTGACAGGCTTATCTTTTACAAGAATTTCGCCACTCTGGAAAATCTCTAGACCATTAATACACCTGAGTAATGTACTTTTACCCGAACCACTCTTACCGATGATACATATAACTTCACTTCGATCGACGTTTAAAGTTACACCTTTTAATACCTCATTTTCTCCGAACCATTTATGCAAATTCGATATCTCGAGCAAACGTTGTGAAGGAATGACTTTCATATGCGACCTTATTGCTGAAAAGAAAATTTACGTTCAAGTGAGCGACCAAGCGTTGAACATGATAGGCAAATTACAAAATAGATCAAAGCAACAGTTCCATAAACAAAAAAAGGTGAAAGTGTAATGTTAGTAATAATTTGACCTGTTCGTGTGAGCTCTATGAAACCAATGATTGAAGCCAGTGAGGTATTTTTAATAATCTGAACGACTAGCCCAACAGTAGGTGGTATAGATAGCCTTAAGGCTTGAGGAAAAATGACGTGTCTAAGTTGTTCATTTAGGCTCAGTGCAAGACTCGCTGAGGCGTCCCATTGCCCCCGCGGAATAGACACTACGCAACCATGCCAAGTTTCAGTCAAATATGCACTTGAATAAAGTGAAAGGCAAAGTGTTGCGGCCATTAATGGTGTTGTATCAATACCAATTATGCCTAGGCCAAAGTAGGTTAAAAACAATTGCATCAAAAGTGGTGTGCCTTGAAATAATTGCACATACCATGAAATGAACCAGCCTGCTGTTGCTGGTTTCCATATTCTGAGAACTAATAGTAATAAACCAATAGCCGTTCCACCTATAAATGCAATGACAGAAAGCAATAGCGTCCAAGGCACTGATAATAGTAGGTTGCGTAATACATCCCAGCTTGAAAATTCGTCCATGATGCCCCTTAGAACTTCATCTGACCAAATAAAAACCGAGGCCCGGCCCATAGCAATAGCTTACGTTCAAAAATTGCCAAGACAAGATATGCTGCAGTAACTATGACAAAAGATTCGAAGTTTCGAAAAGTATTTCCAGCGATAAAACTTGCTTCGTATGAAAGCTCTTCAGCCGAAATCTGGCTACAAACCGATGTAGCAAGCATCATAATTACAAGCTGACTAACAAGTGCAGGCCAAACTCGAGCAAGAGCTGGGGGTACCATTACATATAAAAAAACTTGCCAACGCGCAAGAGCAAGTGATTCTGCCGCCTCGATTTGACCTCGCGGTGTTGCCATTAAACCAGCACGACATATTTCACAAGCATAGGCTCCCAGATTCAACGTCAACCCGACCAAACTCGCCGAGATTGCGTCCATTTTTAAACCTATAGATGCAAGTCCAAAATATATAAAGAATATTTGTATGATGAACGGAGTGTTACGAAAAATTTCCACATAGGACTGTAAAAATAGTTTTGTTATTTTATTGCCATTAACAATTATCCAGGCACATATGATTCCAAGTATTGTTCCAAGTACGCTAGACACAATTGTAAGTAGACAGGTCAGCCACAGACCATCTATAAATAGTGGCCAAGCAATTAATACGCTCGAAAAGTCAAATTTTGACATCTATTTTTATCATCTTTAGGTGTTTAATAAAGTTCGTAAAGATATTTTTTTATCTATTTTTTTTAAGCTGTTAAGAAGTCCTTCGGTTTGAAATTTACCCACAACAGTTGCGACACAAGAAAAAAATTTGTCGTCTATCTCGGCTGCTCGTAGTGGGAAAAGAGATGAACCACGTGCACTTGCTTTGAACATTTCATATCTTTTTCCGTTAATTAATTTAATAGTTATGTGTGCCCCCTCAGGAGCCGATTTCAAAAGCTGTAAATTATTCCAAATTGGACCGGTTCCCATCGTGATGCATGACATTAGAGGCAGAAGTGATTTACCTTGTATAAGAGAAAGGTCAAGATGTTCAAGGCTGAAGTGGCCAAAGAATAAAGATACGGCCATCGAATAATGCATGCTGAACTGTGCTTGTTGGGCTGATACTGGTCGCTCGTAAATTAAGTTTTTTATTATGATCGGTGGAACATCACAATATATGCTTTCTATATCAGTGCATGAGAGCCCATTGTCATTGATAATCTGCAGCGCCGCATCAATCGCTGCATGAGATGATAAACAAATAGGAAAGCGTTTAATATCGACCCCCGGTTTTTGCAAAAACCAGTTTTTACCAATCTGGTTAAGCGGATCGTAATCGAACTGGCCTTTGTTAAAGAGATTAATAAAGCCATTATTTGCCTCTATTGAGTCTTCAGGCCCGTGTGCGCCATGCTGTGCAAGTTTTGCACAAACGAGGCCCCACTCAGCTGTTTTACCAGCCATAAGAGCCTTTGCGTCAGATCCGAAACAAGACTTCATACCGCCTGTTCCTGATATGGCAAGACCTAGAGCGTAAGAAGTTGCCAAGGGTGTTAGTTGCAGCAATCTTGCGCTCGCGATACAGGCTCCAATAGATCCCAAAACACCCGTTGTCCACCAGCCTTGATCTTAAAGAATATTATTCGATGCAGCACCGATCGCGTACTCGCACTCTGCACCAGCGACAATTGCAGTAATTAAGTCTTCACCGCTTGCATTTACTTTTTGAGCCATGGCAAATGCTGCTGGTACGATGACTGCAGAACCATGCACAAAGCCCGCATAACAATTATCATCAAAATCGAGCGCGTGCGCATTTGTTCCATTTAAAAAGGCGGCAGCAGGTGCCGACATTCTAATATTGCTACCAAAAGGTGTTGAGTGCTCACCCTTGCTACGATTTTCTTCAGTGAAGCGCAATGCTATTTGGCCAACTTTTGTAACTGAACCTGCTATTGCAACGCCAATCGTATCGATAAGACAAGTCTGTGCGCAAAGACGCACAGACATTGGTACCTTCTTATGATCTAAACTCATTGCCCAATCAGCGAGTTTTCTAGTTACAGTATTTCTCTCGGTGATCATCGTTTTTCACAATAAAGATTAGGACTCTTACACATATATATTTTCAAGTCGTGCCATAGAAATAGATGACAACAGATCACTATCAAATTTACTTATTCAGGCAATTCGCCTGCTGGCGTTCCTAGCCATTTTTGCGAGATCTTATCTAGGGTTCCATCTTTTTTAGCTTCTAGAATGATCTGATTTACTTTGTCTACAAGTTGTTTTTCACCTTTTGGAATACCAACGTAACATGGTGCATTCGCTAATATCACTTTAAGGTTCATTGCTATGTTTGGATTTTTTGCCATAATCGCACCCGCCACGCCAGTGCCGGTTGCAAACATTTGCGTTTGTCCTGACAAAAATGCTTGAAGCGTTGCATTATTGTCTTCAAAGCGTTTCACGATAGCCTCAGGTGCAAGGCGTTGTAGCTCATCGTCTTGCATTGAACCGCGAGTGACAGATATAGTCTTACCTTTAAGGTCTTCAAATGTTTTCGCTTGAACATCTGTTCTTCCGTATATAGCATCATAAAACGGAACATACGCAATACTGTAATCAATCACCTTTGCTCGTTCTGCCGTCTTACCTAGTGAAGAAATCGTCAAATCAGCTTTACCAGATTGAAGATATGCAACGCGATTAGGCGCAGTAACTGGTATTAATTCAAGTTTAACGCCAAGTTTTTTTGCAATTAAGGCAGCCATTTCAATATCGATACCCTTAGGTGCCATATCTGACCCAACAAACCCATATGGTGGATAATCATTTGGTACAGCAACACGTATGACCTTTCGTTCTAAAATTTTACTTAAACCATCATCAGCGAACGCTGATAAGGGCGTGATAGAAATTAACGCACCAATAAAACTTGCTAGTAAAGTTTTGATCTTCATATTCGTTGTCCATAGGTGGTTGTTAAATAAAGTCAATCTGGAATAACAGCTGTGGCATCAATTTCAACTAGGTATTCAACCCGAGCAAAAGCTGACACAACAATGCCAGTTGATACTGGATACACGCCCTTGAGCCAACGACCGACTACAAGGTAGACATCCTCACGGTAACGAGGATCGGTGATATAAATAGTGATCTTACAAATATGTTCTAATTTACTTCCAGCCTCTTTGAGAAGCATGTCAATATTAAACATCGCCTGCTCAGCTTGGCCGCTTGCATCACCAATGCAAACGCTCTCAGAATTGTCAAGGTTTTGTCCGATTTGTCCACGCACAAAAACCAATTGCCCACGTGCTACTACTGCTTGGCATAAATCATTATCAATATTTTGTTCTGGATAGGTTTTCTTGGTATTAAATTTTCGAATACGAGTATGTTCCATTTTTTTGTTTTCTCTTATTTAATCGTGTTTAATAAAAATCGTACTTATTTGTTAAAATAACCAGCCTTGATGCTGGCTCCGATTAAATTAACTATTAGTCGACCAGCGGTGACGCATGACAGTTTTGTTGCAGTGTCTTTTGATGGCTGAATCTCCACAATATCCATTCCCACGACACGACCTTTCTTTACTAGGCCATGAATGAGGCTACGTGCCTGCATGAAGTTCATACCGCCCGGGGCAGGGCCATCAACCGCAGGCATAACGGTAGGGTCCATACCATCGGCATCAATTGTTAGGTAGTAATTACCCCCGTCAGGTATGCGATCAAGAACTGCCTTAATTCCTATTTCATGCAGTTCATATGCTGTAATGAGTTCGGCGCCGTAGGCTAGTGCGGCTTGATAATCTGCCGGTCGACCACTTCCTTGAGCTCGCAACCCAATTTGCACAATTTTTTTAACGTAGGGTAGCTCAGAGGCTCGACGAATCGGACTCGAAAGACCGTCACGCACACCATTGACTTCGTCACGCCAATCGAGATGTGCGTCGACATGAACTAATGTAATGGGCCCGACCTCATCGTAAGCTTTCAAGACAGGTGTTGTAATACCATGATCACCACCTAATATGATGGGTAACGCACCACCTCTGAGAATCTGGCGAATAGCAATTTCAACTTTCCGATAGTGGTCACCGGGAATTGCCAAATTAGGCAATACGTCGCCACAGTCTACAAAGCGTATATCTGATCTACCTTGCAGCAATGGCCCATCAATATCAAAATCATAATGATCTGGTGCGCGAACAATTCTATCTGTTACGTCACGAATAGCTTGTGGTGCATTGGTTTGATCGTTGGTAAACCCGCGAGGGCTATAGGCTGCACCAAATGGCATTCCT
>JBDNHM010000010.1:0-4238 GCA_041688825.1 Burkholderiaceae bacterium
AGATGATGACTTTTTTTATTGTGGAGGCTAGTCTACTTAGTCAGTTTTATCCGCTTCAGTTTCAGTCCTGACCTGTGTATTGAGATAAACGCACTAAAACCAATAACAGCACCTCCCAAAGCAACACCACTCCCAACGTAAAGCATAGTTTGATTCCCTTTTTGAGCACCAACAAAAGAAAGAACTGACCCTGCAATAGTGGCAGCAGTTCCAACATAGAAGGCAACGGCTGAATTTTCCATTTTATCACCTACAAAATGAAGGTCTATTTCAGCTTGTTTAAGTATTTCATGGTTAGTCATGTCTATTGCTGAATCTCCTTGCACACTCTGACAAAGAGAAACATTGGCAACGACCAGCAGCATTAATAAAACTGAAAGTGCTTTCATGTTAATTCGGTTTGTGTTTACAGCAGACGAATTTAATGTTTTGTTGAGAGATGTTTCAATTGAATAAACTTTGAAAGCAGTATTTCAAATCATCAATGGCTAATTTCAAATAACCCCATAATGTTTGCCAACTTTGCCTAAACTATTGACCATGAAAAAACTACTTACGATTTGTACGGCAGCGCTTGCGTTGTCTTTTGGCGCGACTGCGCTGCAAGCGGCAACAACAGTGCGTATCGGCAGCATTCAGTCCGAAACGTTTTATATGAATCCTTACATCAAGAAATTCGAGGAAATAGTTAAAGCGAAGACCAATAACGCCTATAACTTTAAGGTGTATTACAACAGCACCCTAGGCAACGAGTCACAAATGTTCGAGCAAATGCAGGCTGGGTTGCTCGAAATGATGTTCGGCTACTCTGCCATTCTGCCCAATTATGTCAAAGAAACTGAAATTATCGGGCTCCCAGGGCTTCTATCTAACTACGATGAAGTCCATAAGGTCATGAATGGGCCTATCGGAGCGGATCTGGCCCAAAAGGTGCTGGATAAAACCGGTGTACGTATTCTCTGGTTTGTCGATCAAGCACACCGCAATGTATTCCTTAAAAACAAGGAGGTTAAAACCCTTGCAGATTTCAAGGGAATCAAATTACGTTCGCCTAATTCCCCCTTGTACCTCAAAGTGCTGACCACCATGGGTTTTAACGCTGCGCCTATGGGCTTTAATGAAATCTAAACAGCGGTACAGACCGGGGTGGTCGATGGCCATGAACAAGAAGATCCCGGCATGCTGGCTATGAAGTTTTATGAAGTTGAAAACAGGGCGGTAGTGACACGGCATATGTATCAATCTGCTGTTTGGGAAATAAGTGAGAAATTCTTTCAAAAATTGCCCGAAAAAGACCGTCAAATTTTTATTGATGCCGCCGTTGAAGCAGGCATCTGGTTCAGGCCCATGACTGGTTTGCAGGCAGAAATTGCAGCTCGCAAGGTTCTTGAGGAAAAGCATGGCGTCAAGTATGTCGAACTTGATCAAGCCGAGCTGAGTGCACTCTTTAGCCCGATGGTGGATGAGTATGCTAAAGAACGTGGCATTTATGACTATGTAGTCAAAGTCCGTAAAGAGTTGAACAAATAATCTCGTTTAACTGGAGTTACCTGATGCGCAAGCGTTTGCTTACACAGATCAGCGAGATGATTGTCATTATTTGTTTTGTGGCGATTGTGCTGACGACCTTTTTGGGGGTCGTCAGCCGTTACATACTCGAGTACTCAATTCCGTGGGCAGATGAAATCGCCCGCTACGGATTTGTCTGGCTGGTCTATATCGGCATGGTCGGTTCCTTAGTGCGCGGACAGCATGTTTGTGTGGAAATACTCCTAATGCGCTATAGGGGAACGCTTCGTATCTGGATGTTGAATCTGATTGATTTAGCCGGGATGGTGTTGTTTGGCGCCTTGCTGTACGGCGGCGTGATCCTGATGGAGATGACATACACCCAAATTACACCGGGTCTAGGTATTTCAAAGTCATGGGTATATGCAGCTGTGCCAATTGGCGCCGCCCTCATGCTGATAGAGTTCGTGTCACGCATCAAGCGCAGATTGTCTGGTCAAGGCCAGACCTGAGGAGATAGATATGGAAGCAGCCTTCATGCTGGTATTGCTGTTCGTATTTCTGACGATCGGCATTCCAATAGCATTTTCTATCGGTCTCGCAGTACTCGTCATGGTGCTCGCTACTGACGTGCCAATTCTAATTTTTGCGCAGCGGGCGGCTAATGCAGCAGATAGTTTTGCTTTGTTGGCAATCCCTTTGTTCGTGTTGGCGGGTGAGTTGATGAACCATGGCGGTCTGACCAAACGTCTCATCAGCTTCGCACAGTCACTCATCGGACACTTACGTGGTGGGTTGGGACAAACAGGTGTATTTGCCAGTCTCATCTTTGCCAATGTATCGGGCTCAGCCGTTGCCGACACCACAGCGATTGGTTCCGTTTTGGTTCCATCAATGATCGACAAGGGATACAAGCCCACTTTTGTCGCATCGCTGCAGGCCAGTGCTGGATGCCTAGCTCCTCTTGTGCCCCCCAGCATCTTGTTGATTCTGTACGGTTCTATGGTTAACGTGTCGATAGGTGCATTATTTCTAGGCGTCTTAATCCCAGGCTACCTGATTGCTGTTGGACTGATGGTTGCTGTTCATATACTGACCTCGCCAGATCGCCAACCGGGAATAAAGCGTGAGCGTTTTGCGGGTGGAGCTGCCATCAAGGCCGCCACCATCCAGGCACTGCCCGCACTGGTCATGCCTGTTATTATCATCGGCGGCATTGCTGGGGGTATCTTCACCGCAACCGAAGCCGGTTCAATTGCTGTTGTGTATGCGTTTTTGATCGGTCGCTTTTATTATCGCGGTTTTAAAATACGTGATTTGCCGCAAATCATCCTTTCATCTGCGGGCGTGACTGTGATGGTCATGGCCATTATTGCGTTCGCAGCGATATTTGGATGGTTGCTCGCGTGGCATAACGCACCAGAAGAAATTGGTGAGTTGATCACATCATTCGCCACGAACCCCTATGCCTACCTAGCGATTGTCATATGCTTTGTGCTGCTGCTGGGAATGGTGATGGAGGTGTTAGCTATCGCAACGATCTTTGGTCCCTTGCTCCATACGCTGGCTGTGGGATATGGCTTTGATCCGATATTTTTTGGTGTTATCTTGGCTATAGTAATGCAGATCGGTGGTGCAACGCCTCCTGTTGGCGTGCTCCTAAACATTACGTGTGGTTTGGCGGGTGTCAGGCCCGGGAGCTGCCTCGGTTATATGGGAATATTTGTCGGTGTCTATCTTTTTATCGTTTTATTGGCAATTGCCTTCCCTTCGCTAGTTACATTCTTGCCTCGAATGGTATTTGGGTAGTCTGAGTTAGGGTAGGGACAAAGACCTACTGAGTAGACATTTATTTGCTTTTATCAACCGACATGCCAAGTAGATCAAATTGATTTACTGGGACTGAAGTGGCTAACGGGTAAATTGGTGTGGGTTTGGTGAATTGAATTATGCAAGTTATGGTAAAGAAAACATTAAGACAAACTACAACTCGTTGGTAAACGTTGGCGACACTTACCAGCGGTCAAGCAACTTGCTGACATACTCTTTGCCCAATGTATGCCCGGCTTGGGGCACCACGGTAACGGGTATGCCAACTAACTCTGCAAATTAAGTCACATTGTTCGGGTCGTTTTGCCGGTGTTCAGAACCGACTTGCATGTGGCAGTTTATTCACCCAAACCCTTTGAGATTAAGCCGCCATGGCCTGGTAAATAATAGATGGTGGGTTGATTGCTCATGTGTTTGTTAGGTCAGTGACCGAGTCAATGTAAGTGCTGCCGATCGACAAAAGAATGTGTATCACGATATTTGTCCGATTTGTGTATATACTATTCGGACAGGAGGTGGTCGTGCGAGGTCCTAATCTCAAACTCAAGTCACAAATCAACGCGCGCGTCGCAGGGCATCAGTCGGGCTTCGTATTCACGCCTGTTGACTTCCTTGATCTTGGGCCACGCGATGCTATCGACAAGGCGCTGCAACGTCTGGTGACCAATGAAGATTTGCGGCGGGTTGATCGGGGCCTTTACGATCAGCCCCGACATAATGCACTGACCGGCAAGGCATCGACGCCAGATTATCGTAGTGTTATTGATGCGGTCAGCCGCCGCGATCAAGTGCGTGTGCTGGTCGACGGCATGACCGCTGCCAATGCCTTAGGGCTGACTGATGCCGTGCCTGCCCAAGTGGTGGTTCATACCGACGGGCGCCTTCGTCCGATTAAATTG
>JBDNHM010000111.1:0-19436 GCA_041688825.1 Burkholderiaceae bacterium
CGAGTGGGTGGTGTGGGCCAACCGCCGCTGGGGCCAATTCATAAAGCGTTGACCTTTCCGCCCCCTGCCCCCTCACCTGTGGCGCTAACAGCTGCTCAACAGTTAATCGCTGAGAGCCATAAACCCGTGATTGTGGTGGGCAACGGTGTTCGGCTGGCGCAAGCGCACGTTGCGCTTAAGTTATTTGCCGAGCAGTTGGGTGCTCCTGTTGTCACGACCCCCGCAGGTAAGGGTGTCTTTCCTGAAGATCACGATTTAGCGGGTGGTGTGATGGGGGCATTTGGGCATGAGGTGGCCAACGATATAGTGGGTCAAGCTGATTTGATTATTGCGGTTGGTACCAAACTCGGTGCATCTGATACAGCCAACTTGAACCCTAAGCTCTTGCAGCCAGGTCGACAAAAAATAATTCACTTAGATGTTGAACCCTTGAATGTAGGCTGGACACTGTCTGTTGATGTGGGCATTATTGCCAACGCGCGGCTAGGGCTTGAGGCACTGGCCACGCAGTGCCAAGGCACTTCGTTTGAGGGGCGCCAGCAAATCGTTCAAGCACGACAACGCCACGGTTACTTTGATCGCCAACCCACCTCAAAGCCAGGTGAGTTTAGTGGTCGTGATGCGGTGGTTTTGCTTTCACAACATTTGCCTGACGGCTCAATCGCAACCTGTGATGCCGGTGAAAACCGACTTTTTATGCTGCGCGATTTTCAATGCAAGGGCAGCACAAGTGTGATGCAGCCCAATGGCGGGGGTGGTATGGGTTATGCCGTGCCCGCAGCTATTTCTGCGGCGCTCAACACCAACACGCCGCAAGCCGTGGCCGTTTGTGGTGATGGGGGTATGTCAATGACCTTACACGCGTTGATGACGGCGATTGAAACCCGCGCCAATCTTTTGGTTGTCGTTTTAGACAACACCATTTTAGGGTGGGTTTATAACGGTCAACGAGATCGCATTATTGCTTCAGAGTTGCACCCCTTTGACTACGCAAAAATTGCCGCAGCGATGGGCTGTCATGCGGTCTCTACCGACGACCCTGCTGTGTTTACACTTGAACTGCAAGCAGCGATCGGTCGCAAAGGTGTCAATGTTTTGGTTGCCAAGACGACACGTAGCGATCGCTATCAAGACGTCATGGCTTCGCTTAATAAACAAGATGTTTATGCCGTGCCAGAGAAACCTTGAACGGCTTAATGTGAAATACTGAAGCGATACACGTTGTTAATCTTAAACAAATAAATGTTGCTTTCAAATAAGGAACCATCACATGTCTGTTATTAATTACATCACACAAATTCAGTTTGGGTATGGCGCGATTTCAACTCTACAGCAAGAGTGCAACCGCATAGGCATCACCAAACCTTTGATTGTGACCGATGCCGGTGTCAGGTCTACGGGCATCGTTGACCTGGTTTTAGCGCAACTTAATGGCTCGAGCGCACCCGGCATTTATGATCAAACGCAGCCTAACCCTAACGAAAAATCTGTGCGTGCCGCGGCAGCGATATATCGCCAAGGTGGTTACGACGGCATTATTGCAGTGGGCGGTGGTTCTTCTATTGACTTAGCCAAGGGTGTTGCCATATGCGGTACCCACGAGGGGCCGCTTCGTAGTTTCGCGCTAATTGAGGGCGGGCTTGGCAACATCACCGCGGCCGCAGCCCCTGTTATCGCTATTCCCACCACCGCAGGCACGGGCAGTGAAGTGGGCAGAGGCGCTATTCTTATCTTAGAAGATGGCAGGAAAGTAGGTATCATTTCACCCCATATTGTGCCCAAAGCAGCTATCTGTGACCCCGAGCTCACGCTTGCTCTACCGCCTCAATTAACGGCCGCAACGGGTATGGACGCCATTGCCCACTGCATCGAAACATTTCTATCACCGGCTTTTAACCCCCCGGCTGATGGTATTGCTTTAGATGGGCTCTGGCGCGCTTGGTCACACATCGAAACGGCCACAAACGAGCCCTCAAACAAAGAAGCTCGCTTGAATATGATGAGCGCGTCAATGCAAGGCGCACTGGCTTTCCAAAAAGGGCTTGGCTGTGTGCATAGCCTGAGTCATTCTCTGGGTGGCATTAACCCTCGCCTACACCATGGCACCCTTAACGCCATTTTTCTGCCCGCCGTGGTTAAATTCAACAGCACAAGCCCTAGCGTCATGGCAGATCAAAAGTTACAACGCTTGGCGCAAGCGATGTCATTAAGCAGCGGGCAAGATGTCGCCCCCGCTTTGGCAGCCATGTCTAAAAAGCTAGGACTACCAAGTGGTTTGGCCGAACTATCAGTCACAAAAGATATGTATGCCCACATTATCACGGGTGCATTAGCAGACCATAGCCACAAGACCAACCCGCGCGAAGCCAGCGCAGCTCAGTATGAAATGATGCTGAACGAGTCGATGTAGGGAATATCGTAATGGCCTGTTTGACAACCGCAGAAGCTCAAGGCGTTTAAAAAAGGTTCCAACTAACCATTCTCTGTCGCACCTCTTGACACACTGACACCCGTATTGTGGTGACTATCTGTCAAGAGGGGTTAAATAAAATGCGTACGATTACTCAAGGCATGGCCATCGTTGCCTGTTCCTTTGCTTTGTTGGGCTGTCAATCAGCAGGCCAACACATGGCTGATGTTCAAAGCGGTATGACGGGACAAAATTTGTCAGTTGGTAAGGTACAACGCGAAATTCGTGTTGGCATGTCAGGTGCTACGGTCACTGAGGTTTTAGGTTCACCCAACATTGTCACCACCGACGAGCAGCGCCGAGAGGTTTGGGTTTACGACAAAATCGCCACTGATCGGGCGTACTCGGCCAGCAGTGGTGGGGTGTCAGCATTATTTCTAGGGTTTGGTACAGGGTTCGGTGGTTTAGGCGGTGCAGGCACAAATAGCAGCGCAGGTGCAAGCTCTACCTCGCAACGCACACTGACCGTCATCATTAAATTTGGCACCGATGGTTTGGTTCGCGATTTTGCTTACCACCAATCTAAATTTTAAGGGTGACCATGACAACTTCTTCACACCGTAAAAGTTTTGGTTCGACTGCAAGTGACCCTTCCACAATACACGGAACACATGACTCGACAGCTATGGCTGCTGTTCATTCCAAAATCAACACACCAAAGCATGTACCCAACCCAGTTAGACGTGCGTTATTGATCTTACCTATTGCGTTAACAGGATGTGCAACAACCGTTCCACCCGATGCATTCACAGTAACGAAAGCTTTATTAGACCAACGTCAATTGCAGTCGCGTCGGTTTAACGGCATCACTGAAGAATCGGCCTTGGTTTCAAGTTCTAACGTCTTGCAAGACATGGGTTACAACTTAGAGAACAGTGAAGTCAGTTTGGGTGTGCTTACGGCCAACAAACAACGCGATGCCACAGATGCGGGTGAAATCGTCGGTGCTGTCGTATTAGCGCTGCTGTTTGGCGTGAGAGCGCCTGTGAGTAAAAGCCAAAGCATACGGGTGTCACTGGTCATTCAGCCTGCAGGCAGCGAGTCTGTCATTCCTGAGTTTTATGCTGGTGCTGCCGTTTCAAGCCCAATTGATGCAGCCAAAAAAGCGGTTAAAAAAATGCCCAAAGCAGATAGCAAAGCTGTGATTGATGTCGCGACTAAACCTGGCAATTATGTCGTTCGAGTTACCTTTCAACGCGTCGTTACTCGAACAGATAACAGCGTTTATGTGGAAACGATTGGTGATGCCGAAATTTATCAAGAGTTTTTCGACAAGCTTTCAAAATCAGTCTTTATCGAGGCGCAGCAAGTATGAACACGCTATTTAAAATACCCGCCAAATTATGTATGTTGATGATTATTTCACTCACACTTGGTGGTTGCGTGGCAACCATGAAAGACCAAGTGCTCGACACTAATAGCGAAACCCAGTTGCAAAAACGCAGTTACCAGACCCGGGCTTTTGATACCCCTGACAAACAAAAAGTTTTACGTGCGGTGATTTCAACGTTGCAAGATTTAGGTTTCATTATCGATCGGGCTGACGCTACGCTTGGCAGCGTAAGCGCCACCAAGCTTGATTCGTATTTGTTGAAAATAACGGTTACCGTGCGCCCCCGTGGTGAGCAAATGCTAGTTCGCGCCAATGCACAATACAACATCACCCCCGTCGAAGACCCAAAGCCTTACCAAGACTTTTTCAGCTCATTAAGTAAGTCACTGTTTTTGCAGGCGCAAAATGTTGATTGATAGTGCTCATGATTGAATACCGTTGGTGCGTAATAGCGCAAGCGCATTAAGTTCTTCATTCACAACATCATTTAAAGTTTCAACATGCCAAGTCATAATTATATTAATTTTGCTATAAAGCGCAACGGTCATTATTCTGACCGCCGTTATACCAAGTCCCTATGTGTAGATGATTTGTTTATCTTGGATTTACCTCACTTAACCTATTGATAAGCACAATCTAAGCTCAGCGATACAACTTCCCCATCTGCTTAATCGACTGCTGCACTTTGTCGCGCAAGCTTTTGGGGGTGATGACCTCTACATCAGCGCCTTGTTTCAAAATGTCTTGCAACAGTTCCCAATCTTCGCCATAGGGCACTTCAAGTTGGTAGCTGCCGTCGGGCAGTATGCTGCTGACTTGATCGGGGTGCCAGCGTTCTCTTCTAACCCAACGGGCTCTGAAGGGGGTGAATTTTAGGCAGGCCACTTGGCGGCTTGGGCCGTTGAATATGCCATAACTGCTTTTATACACGCGATCAATTTCTTGGTCGTCAACTATTACGGCCTTTTCTTCAAGTAGCTTGGCCTCGTTAATGGCGTCAACCGAAAAGCTACGCAGACCTTCTCTTAAATGACAATAGGCGTCTAGGTACCAATTGTCTCGGTAATACACCAACCGTTGTGGTGAAACGGGGCGCGACACCATTTCATCGGTTCGGCGACCGTAATAATCAATGTATAGTTTCTTTTGCGACATCAGTGCCATGGCAATGATTTGAAAGTAATCGCCCGACACTTGGCGCTGTGCCATCGGCAAAATCTTTATCTTTCTAATGGCTTCTTTGGCATTGCCTACACCTTGTTCCAGTAATTGGTTCAGGCGGTCGCGAAAGGGTGAAATATTTGTCGATAACAAGCCCTCTGGCTCGAGCTGCGAGATCAACTCGATCATTGATAGCAGTGCATAAATTTCACGTTCGTTAAACCAAACGCCAGGCAACTCGCGGGCGGTGCTTTCTTGATCAAACCCTTCTAGAACATAGCCACGGGCTATTGCATTCCAAAAAACAGGCACACCCAATCGGTCACGCAAATAATCGAGGTCTCGGCATATTGTGGCCCGTGACACTTCGAGGGCGTCACAGAGGTTTTGCATGCTGACGACTCGCTTTTGACGCAAGAGCGCTTGAATTTTATAGAAACGCTCGGTTCGATCCATCAGAGATTTCCTCGTCTAAATGGCTATGATTGATGCTAACCTATATTTAGCAAACACACGGTAGCCATCGTTCCGTTATGGCATGTTGCCACTGTGGGTGTGTCACCTGGTGCAACACCGGGTTTAATATCATGCTTTTGAGTGGTTTTAAGCGATGTTTAATTATTTTGAAGCTTAAAATACGACGCTATGACTTTTGCATCTTCTCTTTATATTGTTTTGTATCTTACAGCTCTCGCTTGGGTGAGTTGGCTGCCGGTTATTGTTTCAAGACATTACAAGCCGCCTTTCTTTTGGCGCTGGACCATTTTGCTCACTTCAAGCGGGCCGTTGCTATCGGGTTTTATTATTGTTGGTTTTATTTTGATTGCGCAAGATGTTTCAAGCTTCGACACCGTCATGATGACGGGGTGGATGATCATGCTTTTCTTAATACCCTTTCAGCTTCTCGTTGCAGTAACAGTCTATTTGTTTATCTGCAGTTCACTCAAAGAGCGCCGAAAATCAATGCTTTGATAAATTTTTAAGGTGACATGCGTTGACACCATTCGTTTAAATGGCGTGGTTGTAGCTTCAAAGTAAAAAAAGCAACTGTTACATGAAGTATCAGTTGCCTCTGGTTCTAGACTTTTGAATCAAATCGATTTAAGCCGCTTTATTTAACGTCTTCATATCAATCACAAAGCGATATTTGACATCGCTTTTCAACATACGCTCGTAAGCTTCGTTGATTGATTGCATATTAATCAATTCAATATCAGAAGTGATGTTGTGCTGGCCACAAAAGTCGAGCATGTCTTGGGTTTCTTTAATGCCACCCACTAAAGAGCCCGCGAGTTTTCTTCTGCCAAAAATCAAAGGGGCTGTATCGAGCTCACCGGTGGGCCCGACTGAACCCACAACGCACATGGTGCCGTCAATTGTTAACAAACTCATGTAAAGGTTTGTGTTGTGCTGCACGGGAATGGTGTTGAGCAAGAAATCAAATTTACCAGCCATGCTTGCCATCGCCTCTTCATCGGTCGATAGCAAGACTTCGTCTGCGCCTAATGCTTTAGCATCTGCGCCTTTTTTCTCTGAAGTGGTGATCATGACGGTGTGTGCGCCCATCGCATGTGCTAACTTCACACCCATGTGCCCTAAACCACCCAAACCGATAATGCCCACGGTCATGCCTGGACCAACATTCCAGTGTTTTAGGGGTGAATATGTTGTGATGCCTGCGCACAATAATGGTGCAGCTCCTGCAGGGTCTAAGTTTTCAGGAACAGTCAAAACAAAGTGGCGATCGACAACTATTGACTCTGAGTAGCCACCGTAGGTGAAGCCGCCTTCATCTTCAGTCAGGCTGCCGTAAGTTGCGGTAAAGCCATTTAAACAATATTGTTCTAGGTCTAGTTTGCATGAAGAACAGGTACGGCATGAGTCAACAAAGCAACCCACCGCAACGCGCTGCCCGACTTGCAGGTCGAGAACGTCTGCGCCAACGCTTGTGACTTTACCCACGACTTCGTGGCCGGGTACAACCGGGTAATTCGAGCCGCCCCAATCGTCTCGAACCATATGAATATCGGTATGACATACCCCACAAAATTCGATTTGAATTTGTACATCTTGAGCGCCTACTGCCCTTCTACCAATGAGCATATGCTCTAAAACTGAAGTGGGTGATGTTGCGCCAAAAGCAGGTACGTGTGTCATATGCTGGCCTTAAATTGCTAATGGTATACCCTCATTCAAACAAACGTATGAATCGCCCTTATGTGGGGTGGTTTCTATCATCATCAACTTTATAAGCAACAAAAAGAAACAAGTTGTTTTTTTTCATATTAAAGAGGTTTTCATATATATTTAGCAATGAGATAGATATCTTTAACTACCGAAACAAAATTTCTCACGTTAAAAATATTAATTAGTGATTTTTAACTTACTTTAAATATTTTAAAAATTTTTGATTGAAAAATAACCAAGGGACACAAATGAAAATTAAATCTAAATTAATCAAAACAGGCTTTGGGTTGGCTGTATCAGCCGCAATGCTTTCAGTACCCGCTGTAGCCCAAGTCAAAATTGGTGTTATCAACAGCTTGTCTGGTAACTTTGCAGCGTTTGGTGAACGTTACAAAGCAGGTATGCAAGTCGCATTAGACGAAATCAACGCAACAGGCGGCATCAACGGTCAAAAACTTGAAGTCATTGCTCAAGATGATCGCTCTGACGCACAAAGCGCATTAGCCGCGCTTGAATCTTTGAATAAAGATAACGTTTCTTTAATTATCGGTTCATATGCATCAGGTATTACTGGCCCTATGTCGAAGGTTTCAACGCGTTTGAATATTCCTTTAATCGTATTGGGTAGCGCTGATGACACGATTACGAAGCCAGGTTCACCGTGGGTTTTTCGTGCAAAACACAACTCAACAATCGTTGCGAATGCATATTTTGACTATTTTGACGATCTGAACAAGAAAAACAATAACTTGAAAAAAGTCGCCATCATGCACGGCAATGGTGCATGGCCAACATCGATCGCTAAAGTAAGTGCTGAACAAGCTCAAAAGCGTGGCTATGAAGTGATAGGCATGCAGGCTTACGATCAAGGCACAACTGATTTTCGTCCTATTTTGAATAAGTTTCGCTCTTCAGCGCCTGATATCTTGTTGACCAGTTCATATGCAGATGATGGCATTGCGATTGCAAGACAGATTAAAGAAGTGGGCCTAAATACTAAAGTCGTAGCAATTGATACAGCCTCTTCATTGTCAAGCTTCATAGTGCAAGTGGGTGGCGCATCTGAAAACATCGTTTCAGCTGTAAGCTGGAGCCCTGACGTCAAATATGCAGGCACCCCTGAGCTTTATAAAAACTTGAAGGCACTGATCAATGCAGAGCCTACATTTTATGAAGCTGAAGGTTATCTTGCTATGACGGTTGCAGCTGATGCCTTACGCCGTGCCAAATCAACAAGTCGCGAAGCTGTGCGTGATGCACTTGCAAGCACCAACTTGAAAACGCCTGTTACTGATGTTGTATTCATGACGTACGACGGCTTTCAAGGTCAAAACCCCATCAAGAGTTTGATCATTCAAATTCAAGATGGCAAGCATGCTACGGTTTACCCGAATGAAGTCGCATCACAACCCGCTCGTCTTAACAAATAAAGATAAACCACAGTAATTTAAGTTATTAACGATTTGCCCCATATGCTGAAATCAATCTCAGCATATGGGTTTCGCTTAACTTAAATTTACAGGTTTCTTTTTTGTAACGCTATAAACGTTATTGATTGAAGGTTCACTATGTTCGACTACATTTCTTTTTTTCAAAACTTATCTAATGGTGTATTGATTGGTGCAGTGTATGCATTAATTGGCGTCGGTTTAACACTTGTATTTGGTGTGATGCGAACCATTAATTTTGCGCATGGTGACTTTGTCGTCATCGGAATGTACTTTGCTGTGGTGCTCAATAGCATCTTGGGGTGGGACCCCTACATTACGCTTATCTTTGCCATACCACTCGGGTTTGCAACAGGCGCGTTAATTCAAAAATACATCTTAGCTAGAATCATTGACGCACAACCTGAAACCATGATGTTAGCAACGCTGGGCATTTCTCTTGTGATTGCCAACTTACTCTTACTGATTTTTGGTGGTGAGCCCCAGTCAGTCAATGTTTCATATGCCTCAAGCACTTTTGAAATAGTGGATGTCAAGATTTCAATCGTTTTACTTTTAGCCGGTTCAATCACCTTGTTCGTCATCGGTGGGTTATTTTTGATCTTGAATAAAACTGAAATAGGTCGGGCTATTCGTGCAACGGCAGAAAATCGTTTAGGTGCAGAACTGGTTGGCGTCAACACCAAAAAAATTCAAGCCATCGTGTTTGGCATGGGCATGGCGCTTGCGATGGCAGCAGGCGTAGCCTTAATTCCGCTGCTATTTGCCTCGCCAGGCACAACGGGCGCAACGTTCACCCTAAAGGCCTTTGTGGTGACGGTTCTAGGTGGGCTTGGCAATATTGGCGCTGCCATTGCAGGCGGGTTGCTATTAGGTATTGTTGAAATTATGGGCGCATCTTACTTAAATTCAGCCTACCGCGATGCGTATGGCTTACTGGCTTTTCTAATTGTGTTGTTAATTAAACCTGAAGGGCTCTTTGGCAAAACGGTGAAGCGCGTATGAACAAGCACTATATTTTACTTATCGGTTTATTTATTTTGGGTGCGTTATACCCCATCTTACCGTCGGCTTATATCACTGTTGGTGTCACCGTTCTTCTGTTTACCGGTTGGGCAAGCTCGTGGAACTTACTGGGTGGTTGGGCCGGGCAATTAAGCTTAGGTCATGCTAGTTTTGTGGGGCTGGGCGCCTATTTTGTTGCCTTGGGCTCAACGCAATTTAATCTGGCGCCTTGGTGGTCAGTGTTACTTGCCATGCTCTTTGCGTCTGTTTTGTCGTTGCTTTGGGGTAAGTTAACCTTCAGCCTTCGCGGGCCTTATTTCTCACTATCTACAATTGCTATCGCTGAAATTTTAAGGCTTGTTGCAATTAATGAAGGCTGGCTAACCGGTGGTGCAACAGGTGTATTTATTGACACCCTTCCACAACCTTTTGGTATAGATTTCTTCAGCAAAACCACTCAGTATTATCTTGCACTTGTTTATGCGGCCCTAACCATCGCCATCACTATTTTTATCGCTACCCGCAAATTTGGTTTTCAAATGCGGGCGGTACGAGACAATGAAGAAGCGGCTATGGCTGCGGGCATTAACCCAACGGCTATTAAATTAAAGGCTTTTGCTATTTCAGCAGCACTGACAGCAGTAGGTGGGGGCATATACGGCATTTTCTTATCGTTTATTGAGCCGCATCTTATTTTCAATTTACTGCTATCAATTCAAATTGCGTTAACCGTCATTATTGGTGGCCGAGGCACAATCTGGGGCCCTGCAGTCGGGGCTGTTGTATTAGTTGTGGCGGGTGAGTTTTTTAGAACGACTTTTGCACAAGCGAATTTATTGCTTTATGGTGCACTGATCTTGATTGTGATCTTAACCATGCCTAAGGGCATTGTGGGTGAGTACTCGCACAGACTGATCAGGAGGAAATATGCAAAAAATGCTTAGCGCAGAAAACATCACCGTTAAGTATGGCGGTCTGATTGCAGTCAATGATGTGTCATTATCGCTTTCAGAAGGCAAAATATTAGGCTTGATTGGCCCCAACGGTGCGGGCAAATCAACTTTGTTTAATGCGATAACGGGGTTTGCGCCTGTCACGTCTGGCAAAGTCATCTTTTATGATCAAGATGTCACGCACCTTCCCCCTTACATCAGAACGCGACAAGGCATGGGTAGAACGTTTCAAACTGAACGCCCCTATCAAGAACTGACCGTTTTAGAAAATGTTTTGGTGGCTGCATTTTTAAGGTATTCGAGCCGTCAAGACGCTGAAAAAGTTGCCCTGTCTGCACTTGAAAAAGTCGGTCTGCTTGATAGAGCGCATCAATTATCTTCTGACCTTAACTTGGCAAGACTGAGACGGCTTGAGCTCGCTAAAGCGTTGGCATTAGAGCCTAAAGTTTTGTTTCTTGATGAAATTATGGCGGGTTTAAACCCACCTTCCTTAAAAGAAATGATTGAACTTATTCGTGGTCTCACAACCACAGGCATTTCGATCGTTATGGTTGAACACATTATGGAAGCCATTATTCAGCTTGCAGATCATGTCATTGTTTTAGCGAGTGGCAGCAAAATTGCAGAGGGTTCTGCTCTCGAAGTTATTAATGATGCACAAGTCATTGACGCTTATTTGGGAACAGATTAATGAATACTGATCTTTCGAATGATATCGTTTTAAAAGTGAATGCTGTTGACTTGGGCTATGGGTCATTACAAGTTGTTTTTAATGCATCTATAGTCGTGCGTAAAGGTGAATTGGTCGGTTTGGTAGGTGGTAACGGTAGCGGTAAGTCAACAATTTTGCGCGCTGTTTCAGGCATGATCAAACCATGGGCTGGCCAAATTTTATTTAAAGGTGAGGAAATCTCTGGGCTTGAACCCCATGAAATGGCAGAAAGAGGTTTAGCGCATGTACCGATGGGCCGACAGCTGTTTCCAAACTTAACAGTCGAAGACAATATTTTACTTGGGTCGTATTTACCTAGACTGCGGGCAAGAAGAAAGGAAAATTTAGAAAAGGTATATGCACTATTTCCTGACATAAAAACCTTCGCAACTCAAACTGCCGGCTCTTTATCTGGCGGACAACAGCAAATGGTTGCCATTGGCCGGGGGTTAATGTTAGAACCTGACTTATTCATTTTAGACGAACCCAGCCTAGGCTTGTCGCCTTTATATGTGAAACAAGTCATGCACGCCATACGCAAACTTGCTGATGTAGGCTTCCCAGTTCTTTTAGTCGAACAAAATATTAAGCAAGTGTTGCAGTTTAGTCACCGGGCATATGTATTAGAAAACGGTCGCTTAGTCTTAGATGGGCCTTCTTCAGAGCTACAGGGGCACCCAATGATTAAGAAAGCATACTTAGGCTTGTGAATTAGATTAAATTTAAGTGCAAATTGCTTTTTCATCCTAACTTGGTTCGTACACAAAATTTAATTTTTAGTTATATAAATTTATCAAAATTATTAAAATCTCATGTTGGAATTCTAAAAATAATTATGGACAATCTTATGCTCGACTTAAATGCTGACCCCATCAAAGAAGGTGGCATTGCTGAGTTTGCTAAGCGGTTTAGATCTGGTGAGTTAACGTCTGAGTCTGTGACGCAAACGTATCTTGATCGTATTAAAAAGGTAGACTCAAAGCTGGGTGCCTTTGAATATGTATCGTACGATGATGCACTTAAAACCGCCCGCGCGATGGATGCTCTAATTCAATCAGGCACTGATCTGGGTCCATTAATGGGTGTTCCAGTCGCAATCAAAGATGTCTTTAATATTTCAAAAATGCCTGCCCCACATGTTGGGTCAAATCTTAATCTTTCTAGTATTTTGGGCACCGATGAAGGCACTTTTATTCAAGCACTGCGTAAAGCTGGCTGTGTATTTTTAGGTCAAACAAAAGCAGTTGAATTTTGTTTAGGTATTACAGGTAACTCTAATACCCGGGGCACCCCTTGGAACCCAACCGACCTTGATAACCATCGCGTTCCGGGTGGCTCAAGCTCTGGTTCTGCTGTCGCAACCGCGGCAGGGTTATGTGCTTTTGCAATTGGCTCAGACTCAGGGGGCTCGGTTCGAGTACCGGCCGCGTTCAATGGTATTTTTGGTTTAAAAACGACTTTTGGTTTATGGCCGACTGATGGTGCGTTTCCGCTTGACCCACGTGTTGATACGATTGGTTTATTAACTCAATCTGCTCAAGATGCCATGCTTGCATTTAGAACGATATCAAGCATACTTTTTGGGTTTCAATATCAGCCTCGCTCTTCGGGTGTTCGTTTAGATCGTATGCATGTTGGTGTGCCCACCAATCATTTTAGTGACCATTTAAACCCTAAAATTAAAACAGCTTTTGACGCTGCAAATCAACACCTTAAACTGGCCGGTTGCTTGATTGATGACATTCATGTGCCAGAAGCACCCGAGCGAGCAGGTTATTTTCCCGTTTCAATGCCCGCATCACTCATCGCTATTTTAGGAGAAGAAAACTTTCTTCAACAAAAACATTTAATTGATGCTGTCATTGCAAAAAGAATTGAATCGGGCTTAGAGTCAAAGGCGCATCATTTTTTGGCTTTAGAAGACAAACGAACTAAAAGCCAGGCCTCAGTTGTTGAGCAGTTTACCGGTTTCGATGTTTGGGTCAGCCCCACAACTGCTGATTTTGCGCCGCTTGTTTCAGACTTTAACGACCCCGATAAAGCCATGCAGCTTGCCTTAGGCATGACGCAAAATACCCAACCAGCAAACTATTTAGGGTTATGTTCTGTTTCCATGCCTTTACCCACAAACGGCTTGCCCATTGGTTATCAACTCATGGCATCACCCAACGCAGACTTTAAATTACTTGAAATCGCGGTTGAACTTGAAAAGTCTTTTAAAAGTTTAGCGGCTGTTTGATTGAAATGATGTCTCGTTAGATGACCGTCTTTATCTAACGAGACATAACGAGTTCACTACTCTTCTTTGTTTCTGCACGCATGCGCGTGACCGCGTTAGGAACTTGAGACCACGCGGGTTGCTGTGAGGCAAACCGTGCCCGCATGTAATTCACCAAACCAACGAGTTGTTCATCATTGAACTGGTCAGCAAAGCCTGCCATGAAGCCCACTGATTCGCTGGGTGGTGAGCGCACGCCTTCAAGAATGACCCGAATCAAATTATCTGGTTCACCAGCGTGTAAATTTGTATTCAGTGCTAGGGGCACATTCACACCAAGCAAAGTGGGGCCGCTGCCATCATGATGACAAGACATACAGGCTGACTCAAACAAGCGACCCGATGCATTGAATAGTTTGGGTGCGGGCTGAGCGGCTAAAGTGAGTTGTTGCTCAACAGCTAAATTGATTTGCTTTGCATCAACAGGCTCTTGGAAAGACGAAAGGTAGGTTGCCATGGCGTGTAAGTCTTCGTCTGGTACGGTACTTAATTGCTTGACGACATCGGCCATGGGCCCTAAAGCTGCACCATGATTTTCGCTGACTCCTTTGCGCAGGTAATCATAAAAAGCTTGTTGTGTCCAAGGAACAGGGCTTGCTGATGTCGCTGTTAAATCGTGGGCTTGCCAACCTTTTATGTAGCCACCTGATAAAAATTGTTTGCCAAACATTTCTGCGCCAGATGCGTTGCGTGGCGTATGACACGCCGAGCAATGGGCTGGGCCATTGACTAGATATTCACCCCTTAACCAAGCTTGGCTATTCACGCCGGCGGGCGCAGCTTGCGGGGCTAAAGCTGGGGGGTATAGGGCATTCCAGGCAGCCATCGCTGGGCGAACGCTGTATGGAAAAGACAGCTCAGTCACTGGGTTGTGTTGCTTAACAGCAGGTTGCGACATGAAATAAGCATAAAGCGACGTGATGTCATCGTTGTTAAAACGCGAAAAGGCCGTGTAAGGGAAAGCCGGGTAAAGATGGCTGCCATCTCGTGAAACGCCTTCACGCATGGCTCGATCAAATGCCGCCAAAGACCAGTTGCCAATACCTGTTTCAGGGTCTGGCGTAATGTTGGTTGTATAAATTGTGCCAAAAGGCGTCGACAAGGCAACGCCGCCCGCATACTTCTGGCCATCGGCAGAGGTATGGCAAGTCGCGCAGTTACTGAGCGCTGACAATTGCTGGCCACGCATAATGGTTTCTTGTGAATATAAATTTACAGCTGTTCGCTCAATGGGTGCAATCACGCTTCGCCAACCCAACACACCCGTCACGACGCTCACTGTTCCCACCAATAACGCCAAGGCGCGCCAAGCCATAGACTTGCGTTGGGGGTAAACAGCTTGTTTTGAAGGGGTCTTTAAAAAAAGTTGAGGCTTATCGCGTTGATCATAATGGTGTTCGTTTTCATCTTGTGGGGCCTGCAACGGGTTTAAAGCCGCCCTAATAATCTCAGGCGTAAAAGGGGGCTGACGAAATCGAACACCTGTTGCATCAAATATGGCATTGGCAATAGCTGCGGTGCCAGGTACTGAGGAAGACTCGCCTGCACCAAGGGCGGGCTCTTCAGGTCGAGGCATTTGGTAGACCTCAATGACCGGCACTTGCCGAAAGCTGAGCACGGGGTATGAACCCCATTCTTGGTTGGCAACTGTATTTTTGACAGGCTCAGTGGTGACTTTTTCGAACAACGCACGACTTGTCGTTTGAATCACATTGCCATGAATTTGATGTTCAACGCCCGCTGGGTTAATCGTTAAACCTGCGTCGTGACCAACCACCACTTTGCGTACATGAACTTCGCCCGTGTTGGGGTTGACTTCAACATCTGCCACCCAAGCCGCCCAGGCTGCACCGAAGCCGGGCCATCGACTATGAACGTAGCGGGCATAGGCGACCCCCTGCCCTTGTAATAGCCCGTTCTCTCCCTTAATTAATCGCGGACCTGTGCGCGACTGCCAACCGGCACGAAGCGCTGTTTCTTTGAGCAACTCATTGGCACGCGGGTCATCAAGGTGGCTCAAGCGAAACGCAACAGGGTCTTTGCCTGCTGCAGTAGCCAACTCATCGACAAACGATTCGTGTGCGAAAGAATTAGGTAACGCCGATACACCACGAAGCCAAGAGGCACGCAAAATAGGCGGCATGTCGTTAACGGTTACCCGCAAGTTCGGCACGGTATAAGGTGGTCGCGCAGTGCGATCGCCCATAAAATACGCTTGTGCATTGGGCTCTATTGTGCGCGTCAGCAATAGCGCCAACGGTGGTGCGCCATTTGATGGGTAAGCGGTTGAGAAATCCCATGCGTTGATACGACCATCAGCCAACGCGCCTTGAACCTGCATCCACTGCGCAGCGCCTTTGGGTTCCCATAGGTTCTCTTGCTCTCGCGAAAGTTGAACCCGCACGGGGGCACCCACGGCGCGCGACAGCAGCGCAGCATCTGCAGCCACATCATCGGCGCCATTACGGCCATAGCAGCCCGAGGCTTCCATGCGAACAATATCTATCGCAATGTCTTCTAGGCTTGTTAAGCGCGCTAAATCAGCTCGTAATACATGTGGGTTTTGTGTGCCCGCCCAGACGCGCAATACAAAGGGGTCTTGATCGCTTTGATCTTCTTGTTTACGCCAATCTGCCACAGCACATGAGGGCCCTAGCGAGGCGTGCATTTGATAAGGCCAAAGGTACGTGCGGCTCATGCCATCACCCGAAGCATCGATCGCGCCGGTAGCGTCACCCTCGTTAACTAATTCGCGTGGCACGGAAGGGTTGTTACGCAACGCATTTTCAATGTCATTTACATCAGGCAACCCTGGCCAAGACTTCCACCGAACAGCGAGCGACCGCATGGCTGCCTCAGCCTGGTCTTCGCGTTCAGTGACGACCCCCACAAAGTCGCGAATAACCACCACCGCTACTACCCCGGGAATGTGGGAAATCGACGCCTCGTCAACCGACTCTAATGTGTTTCCAATAAATTCACCATGATCTGCCCCTGCGTAAGGTGGCCGAATCACACGCCCGTGCAACATACCGGGCATACGCATGTCATGAACAAAAGTCAGCTCACCACGTGCTTTACCTGGAATGTCGACACGTGGAACCGGTTGACCAATCACGCGATGGTCACGCACATTTTTGAGTGCGACTTGCGGGTCGAGACGTAAAACAACCTGCGCGCCCTTCACAAGATCGCCATAAGGCAAATAAATCGCTTCATCTTTAAGGCAAGTCACGACACCATCAAGAACTTGAAGGTCTTCAATAGACCGCTTTAACGTGCTTGCAGCTTGCGCTAACAGGTATGCGCGCGCTTGGGCAGCAGCCTGTCTAAGCACCGCACCATGAACCTGAATCGAAGCGCTGGCAATCGTTGCGCCTTGGTTAGGTGCGCAAGCCGTATAGCCCATGATCATGGTGACCTGCGACATGGCAACATCGAGCTCTTCTGCAACAAGCTGAGTCAGCGCTGTTCTAAGGCCAGTGCCTAGGTCAACGTGACCATGCAGCGCAATGACAGAACCGTTGGGCCAAACAGCTAATAAAATTTCGTCACCCTCTAGAGGGTTAGCGCCCACAGCGAGTGGCTGACCTGGGCTTGCTGGCAACGGTGCGGACGGTTCACGCAAAACAAGCAGCACTTCTTGAGACTGCAAAAAATCAGCGCGGGTGCGAAGGCGTTCAGGTGAACTCATGATCTAGGCTCAGTTTGGGCGAGTAACTTCACCGATTGGCGGGCGGCTGCCATGATTTCAACATGGGTGCCGCAGCGACATATATTTCCCGATAACGCATCGGTAATTTGCTGCTCGTTGGGTTGGGGTTCACGCTCAAGCAATGCCACAACTGTCATAATCATACCGTTTAGGCAGTAACCACATTGGGCGGCTTGCTCTTGAATGAAGGCCTTCTGCACGGGGTGCAAGGTATCACCTACCGCTAGACCTTCTAAAGTGGTTACAGCGCGTTGCCCCACCTCACCGACAGGTATGACACAGGCTCTGGCCGCTACACGATTAATTAATACAGTACAGGCGCCGCATTGGCCTAGACCACAACCATACTTCGGTGCATTAAGCGCCAAATCATTGCGCAGTACGATCAACAGGCTCGCGTCGGGTGACACATGAACATGCTGTTGCTTACCATTGACGTGCAATAAGATGTTAGATGGCTTTCTCATGTTTTTCCCTAAACGCTTAAGTAAGCACGGCGAATTGATTCGTCGGCATTAAGCGCTGCCATGGTGCCTTCATACTGAATCACACCTTTTTCTAAAACATAGGCTCGATCACACACTAAATCTGCGAAATGTAGGTTTTGTTCTGACAATAAAATACTGACTCCCTTGGCTTTTAAAGCCAAGATCATGTGCGCCATCTGTTCCACAATTAAGGGTGCCACACCCTCAGAGGGCTCATCCAACAATAATAAATAGGGGTTACCCATGAGCGAGCGCGCAACGGTTAGCATCTGTTGCTCTCCGCCACTCATCTGACTGCCCAACCGATTCTGCATTTCTTTTAAATTGGGAAATAATTCAAAAAGCTGCTCTGCTTTCCAGTGCGGGGCTGGTGTGCCGTCAGGCCAAAACCGCGCAGCCTGCTGACCCACCATCAGATTTTCAGTTACGGTTAACGCCGTAAAAATGCGTCTATCTTCGGGCACAAACCCAAGGCCACTGGAAGCGATGGCATGGGTTGGCCATTTAGAAATATCTTGCCCCATGAAGTGCACTTGACCCGCACTTCTTTCCATCATGGCCATGATGGATTTCATGGTGGTTGATTTGCCAGCACCGTTTCGCCCCATCAGTGCCACGACTTCACCCTGCTGCACATTAAGCGACACGTCAAACAGCGCTTGTGCTGCACCGTACCAAGCACGTAAGCCATTAACAACGAGTAAGGGCATATCAGATGTTCGTTTAGTTTGGCTCACGCGACACCTTCCATTTTTGGCTTTGCTTTTTCAAACGTCTTACCTGTACCAAAATACACTTCCTGAACTTTTAGATTGTCACGAATTTCGGTCGCTGAACCTTCTGCAATGAGGCGCCCTCGGGCCAAGACAATAATGCGGTCGGCATGGGCGAACACGACGTCCATGCTGTGTTCCGTAAACAAAACAGCAATGCCTTGATCAGTTACCAATTTTTTGGTCAATGTCATCAGTGCGTTACGTTCACCAGGCGCCATGCCAGCGGTAGGCTCGTCCATAAGCAGTAGGCGCGGCGTATTCGCCAAAGCGATCGCCAGCTCTACCCGTTTAACGTCAGCGTAGGCTAACTCGCTACAGGCTCGCTCTGCTTGATCACGCATACCAACAAGATTAAGCAACTCAAGTGCTCGATCACGCGCATGGTGTGCGGCTCGCTTAAAAAATGAAAACAGCTGCTGATCTTTTGAAATCAAAGCCATCTGTACGTTTTCGCAAACAGTAAGCGATTGAAATGTCTCTGCAATTTGAAACGTGCGCCCAACGCCCAACCGCCAAACTTCTCGCGGCTTTAGTCCGATGAGTTCTTGCTCACCCAAAAGTATTGAGCCTCGGTCTGCTTTGAGTTGGCCATTGACCATGTTGAAGGTGGTTGATTTACCTGCACCATTGGGACCGATTAATGCTAGCAATTCCCCAGCTGCTACAGAGAAATCAATGTTATCAACGGCTTTCACACCACCAAATGATTTACCCAAATTCTTAACGACTAATAGGCTCATTGAGTTGCCCTCTTAAGACGGCTCAAGCGTTGCACTGCCAAGCGAATGTAACCCGCAATACCTTGAGGGAAAAGCAAGACCAACAACAAAATAATACCGCCTAACACTGCCCGCCAATACTCTGTGTTGCGAGCCACGGTATCGTGTAACCAAGTAAAGCTCACGGCACC
>JBDNHM010000112.1:0-1974 GCA_041688825.1 Burkholderiaceae bacterium
AATCGTGGCAATAAAGAACACCACAGCGGCCCATTTGGTAGCGCGTGACAAGAAGTTTGCAGCGCCTGTAGCGCCAAACAAACTGCCTGATGAGCCGCTACCAAAGGCTGAACCCATGTCTGCGCCCTTACCTTGCTGCAATAACACCAAAGTAATAATGGTGAACGATGCCACCACTTGAATAATTAACAATATTGTGACCTGCATACTCATGATGAAAAAAGCTCCGATAAATGGTTCTGACTTGCAATAATTATGTTGTTTTAATTAGCCTGAAATCTATAGGCCGCAATAATAGGCTGGCCAATGCTGTTACTAAGCTGCAATTCCTAAAAAATCTTGTGCAATTAACGATGCGCCACCCACTAAAGCGCCATCAATATCTGCCATAGCAAATAAACTTGCAGCATTGTCTGACTTTACACTTCCACCATAAAGTAATGGCACATTTTGCGCTTTGGTTGGCAACATGGCGCGTATGCTGGCATGAACGGCTTGGGCCTGCTCTGGTGTAGCGCTGCGACCGGTGCCAATGGCCCATACAGGCTCGTAGGCAATGACCATGCGTTGCACAGCGTCGGTGCCTAGCGCCAATATTGGCTGCAATTGACGGGCAATAACGGCATTAACTTCGCCTGCATCGCGCTCTGCCAGCGACTCGCCGACACACACCACAGGCGTTAAACCCGCTATAAGGGCTACTAAGGCTTTATCTGCCACCAACTGATCAGACTCGCCGTGCAAGGCGCGCCGTTCTGAGTGACCCACCAGAGCCCAGCGACAGGCAAAATCTTTCAACATTGTGGCTGAAACATCGCCCGTATAGGCACCTTTTTGATGTGCACTTAAATCTTGTGCGCCCCAAGTAACAACTGTACTTTCAAGCGCTTGCGAGACTTGTGCCAAGTAAGGAAACGGTACGCAAACGGCCAAATGGGCCGCCTGCACACCGCCAGACGCTTGGCGCAAAGCGATTAATAATGCTGCATTGTTGGCTAAACTACCATTCATCTTCCAATTCCCAATCACTAAGCGCACTTGGCGCGAAGTGGGTTGGGCTGAGAACGTTACTGAAGCAGGTTGTGTTTGAGAGGCCATATGCAATTAACGATGAGTTGTCGCTATTAAAGTCGAATTCAACCCATTATTGTACGCGCTTAGCCTGTGGTCAAAATAATTTTGCCAATTTGCTCACCCGCTTCCATCATGGCGTGTGCTTGGGCGGCGTTCGCTAAGGGCATTGTGGTGTGAATAATGGGTTTAATTTTGCCTGCCGACAGCAATGGCCAAACGTGTTTTTGTAAGTTTTGAGCGATTTCAGATTTGAACGTTATTGACCGCGCACGCAAGGTTGAACCGGTAATAGTTAAACGTCGCACCATCACTTCAGTGGCGTTAAAGCTTGATTTGGCGCCGCCCAAGGTGGCAATAATGACTATGCGGCCATCGTCAGCTAAGCATTTAACGTCGCGCTCAATATAGTCACCCGCCACCATGTCAAGTATGACGTTTACGCCCTTGCCAGCCGTTAGGGTCTTGATTTCTTCCACAAAATCTTTTGTTTTGTAATTAATAGCGTGGTCTGCCCCTAACGCTAAAACAGCTTGGGCGCGTTCATCACTACCCACTGTGGTGTAAACGGTATGGCCCATGGCATGTGCCAATTGAATAGCGGTGGTGCCAATACCACTGGCGCCCCCATGTACTAAGAACGATTCGTTGCCCGATAAGCGAGCACGGTCAAACACATTGCTCCAGACAGTAAAGTACGTTTCAGGCAAGCCTGCGGCCTCAATTAACGATAAGCCTTGTGGAATGTGAAGACATTGTGCGGTTGGGGCCACACAGAACTCTGCGTAGCCACCGCCTGCAACCAAAGCACACACTTTGTCGCCAATGGCGAAGTTTGTGCCTGCCAGATCACCCGAAACGATTTCACCCGCAATTTCTAGGCCTGGAATGTCTGACGCACCG
>JBDNHM010000113.1:0-13527 GCA_041688825.1 Burkholderiaceae bacterium
CCATAGACCCCATAAGCCCCATAAGCCCCATAAGGGCGATGGGCGACACAAGCATAAACACCGCGCACCCTAAATGGGTTGAGGTGATGCCCCATGCCCCTATTGATATTGCGCTGTACTGGCAACATTGGTCGCAAATGTCTCAATCGGTAACCCAGTTAACAAAAAAGGTAAAAGAGACTGCACAGCACAGGTTGTTACAAAGGCACTAAGTGGCCTCGTGGTGCGTATGTAACAAGTCTCTTAATAAGGTGAGTGCTGCCGCTGCGTCTTGTGAAGAAAGTTGCAATGCGGTTTCAATCAGTTCGCGCTGAACGGGTGTGGTGACTTCTGCTGAGTTGTCGTATGAGCGGGCACAGCTGGTTTTACGTTCAAAAACCTCGCGCAACTCGGGGCCAAGCCACTCTACTAACACACTCATACGAGACATATGGGGTACAGATGAGCCGCTGAGCCACTTACGTATGGCTTCACCGCTAATATGCTTTAAGTGCGGGGCGCGCAACGAGAAATCACGCGCAACTGTTGCAATTGAAGGAATACGGCCACCATATTCACGCTGTAAAGAAGTCGTCAGTTCTTTTGAAAAAGATTTTTTCAAGGCATTGCAATCTGGGTACAACACTGTGCGAGAGCGCATGGTGTCTGGGTCATTTGGCATAAACATAGATCTTCTCAAATAAAAATTGAAGCGCTATGCTACAAACGTTTTCAAACTTATTTAGACACTTTAGTTGTCAAATTGTTACTAAGTTGTAACAAAGTTTTAAAACAATGTTGCTAAGGTGAGGCCTGCTTGGTCTTTGGCTGCTAAAGTCAGCGGCACGACTGAGGGCCATTCAATACCGATAGCCGGGTCTGACCACAGCAGTGTTCGTTCAGACGCAGGATGATAGTAATCGGTTGTTTTGTATAGAAAATCAGCGGTTTCACTGAGTACCAAAAACCCATGTGCCAGGCCTGGGGGTACCCACATTTGTTTGTGGTTAACACCCGTTAATGTTTCACCCACCCATTGACCAAATGTGGGTGAGTCGCGGCGTATGTCAACCACCACATCAAATACTTCACCCTCAGTGACTCGTATCAGTTTACCTTGCGGGTGATCGACTTGAAAATGTAGCCCGCGTAACACACCTTGCTTTGAGCGACTGTGATTGTCTTGCACAAAATTCACATCTAGACCTGTGGCGTGTTTGAAATCTCGTGCGTTAAAGCTTTCTAGGAAGAAACCCCGGCTGTCACCAAAAACCTGCGGTTCAAGTACGAGAACATCTGCAATGGCAGTCGGTGTAATGTTGTACATGGTTTCCTAAATTCAGTTTGGCGAGCGAATTAAATTGAGTAAATACTGGCCGTAGGCATTTTTTTTCAAGGGGTTGGCCAAGCGTTCAATTTGTTCAGCGTTGATCCAGTTAAGGTTGAGTGCAATCTCTTCTGGGCAGGCCACCATAAGGCCTTGGCGTTTTTGTAAGGTGCTAATAAAACTAGCCGCTTCAAGCAAACTGTCGTGTGTGCCGGTATCAAGCCAAGCGTAACCCCGCCCCATGGTTTCAACGTTGAGTTCACCGGCCTCAAGATAGCAACGGTTAACGTCTGTAATTTCAAGCTCGCCACGGTCTGACGGTTTAATGCTGGCGGCGATGTCACAGACTTGTTGGTCATAAAAATATAAGCCCGTGACAGCATATTGGCTGCGTGGTTTAGTGGGCTTTTCTTCAATGCTGATGGCGCGTTGGTTTACATCAAAATCAACGACACCGTAACGTTCAGGGTCGTGCACATGGTAAGCAAATATGGTGGCACCCACGGGTTGCGCACTGGCATTGGCTAATAATTGACTTAAGTCGTGGCCATAGAAAATATTGTCACCAAGCACTAAAGTGCTGGGTTGGTTGCCGACAAAATCTCGACCAATAATAAAGGCTTGAGCCAAACCGTCGGGTGAGGGTTGAATGGCATACTGCAAAGACATGCCCCATTGGCTGCCATCACCTAATAGTTCTTGAAAACGGGGTGTATCTTGGGGTGTAGAAATAATTAAAACATCTTGAATACCTGCCAGCATCAGGGTGCTAAGTGGGTAGTAAATCATCGGTTTATCGTAAACCGGCATCAGCTGCTTAGAAACCGCTTGTGTGACGGGGTAGAGACGAGTGCCCGAACCGCCCGCCAAAATAATACCGCGACGCTTAGATGTATTTATCATCACAATGTTGCCTTTATGCCATATTGTTTATCAACCCACTGTCGGTATTCGCCACTGCTAACATGAACGACCCATTCAGGGTTGTCAAGATACCATTGAATGGTTTTTTGGATGCCAGTTTCAAAGGTTTCGCTGGGCTTCCAACCCAACTCGCGCTCAACCTTGCGGGCATCAATGGCGTAACGACGGTCATGCCCGGGGCGGTCAGTGACGTAGGCGATTTGATCAGCGTATGGCTTACCATCTGTGCGTGGTTTTAAGGTGTCAAGGCGTGCGCAAATTAACTTAACGACATCGATATTGGCTTTTTCATTCCACCCACCAATATTGTAAGTTTCACCGATGCGCCCGCCCTGCAAAACGCGTGCAATGGCACGGGTGTGGTCTTGCACATATAACCAATCTCGCACTTGTTGGCCGTCACCATAAATAGGAAGTGGTTTGCCATTCAGGGCATTCATAATGATGAGTGGAATGAGTTTTTCTGGAAAATGGAATGGCCCATAGTTATTGCTGCAATTGGTTGTGATGACGGGTAGACCGTAGGTGTGGTGCCATGCCCTCACCAAGTGGTCTGAGGCGGCTTTGCTTGCCGCATAGGGGCTATTAGGCATGTAGGCGTTGGTTTCAGCAAATGGCGGCTCTTTGGCTGAAAGCGTGCCATAGACCTCGTCAGTTGAAACATGTACAAACCGGAAGGCCTCTTTTTGTTCAGTTGCCAAGTTTGACCAATAGGTTCGGGCAGATTCAAGCAGGTTAAATGTGCCGACAATATTGGTTTCAATAAAGTCTTGTGGGCCGTGTATTGAACGATCAACGTGAGATTCAGCTGCGAAATTGATAATCGCACGTGGCTTGTGCGCACTAAGTAAACCCTCAATAAGCGCTCGATCACCGATATCACCCTGAACAAAATGATGCCTAGGGTCTTGTGCAAAGGCGGCTAAATTTTCAAGGTTGCCCGCGTAGGTCAATTTATCAACGTTGATCACCCCTTCCTCATGGTTTTCAAACCAAGTATGAATAAAGTTACTGCCTATAAAACCGGCACAGCCTGTTACTAAAATCATTTTGTTATGTTCCTGTCAATTTCACTGTCATTTTGACTGTCAATTTGATTATTTTATGGCAACTTGTATATTTGATTGAGTCAGCCTTAATCTGACGTTAAGGCGGTCATCATGTTTTCAAAATGGCATTGCTCTTACATTAGAACAAAATAGGTATAAGATGATAGTGGTAAGACCACATTTTTCAAGCGATACGCTTTTGAATGACTTAAAAATAATTGCCCATGCCATAGCGCAATAGAGGCAAAATTTAGACATATGGGGAATCAAATGCAAGTATGGGGTAAAACAGTTCACAGTAAAAACATTCGTCGTGTGTTGCCGGCGAAAGTATCAAATGCGTTTGATACGGCTGTCAAAGTTGATTGCGTTGCAGACGACATTGCTCAGCAATTACGTGAACAAATTTTGAATGAAACCATCAGTGCAGGCAAGCGGCTGCCAACAGAGCAAATGTTGGGTACACAGTTTGGTGTCAGCCGAAATATCGTTCGTGATGCCATTGCTCGTTTGAAAGAAATGGGTTTAGTTGAAACCCGTCATGGCGTGGGTACCTTTGTGAAGGGCGATGCTGATCAAAGCCGCGCTGAAGCTTCAACTGACGGGTTGATGGCCTTACTGCCTTTGATGCATGTTTATCACATGCGTCTTGAGTTAGAAACGGGTGCTGCTGCATTGGCTGCTACGCATCGTTCGCAGACTCAGTTAGACCAAATACGTGCTGCATTGGCCGCTCTAATGCGTGCGGGTGAAGAATGGGAACAAGCCGCTAAAGCAGCATTTGATTTCCACAAAGTTTTAACTGAAGCCACACAAAACCCTTTTATTATCAGTACGCATCATCATTTAGCGTCGTCTACACGCGATGCAATTCGTACCTTACGCTTGCGTGCAACCGATGAGCAATGTGTGGCTGATATTTTGGCTGAACATGAGGCCATCTTCCAAGCGATTGATCGCCGAGATGCGCAAGGTGCTAGGCAGGCGATGCGGGCCCATTTAGAGCGCGGTATGACACGTTATAGACAGATGTTTGGGCAAATTTAATTAAACCACCCTCACTTGCGCCTAAAATAGCGCAATGAGCGACACAATCCCCCTTCCGCAAATACTTCTGCTGGGTAAAGATGGCCAATTAGGTCATGCTTTGCAGGCCTCTCTGGCAATCTTGGGTTGTGTGACGGCTGTCGGCCGTCAAGACCTTGATTTAGAGAAGCTTTGTCACGAACCTGGAACACTTGAGCGCTTAATCGATCAGGTGAAACCGCGCATTATTGTGAATGCGATGGCCTACACAGCAGTTGATCGGGCCGAGCAAGAAGTTGACCGCGCGCGCGCAGTGAATGCTCAGGCACCAGGTTTGTTGGCGCAAGCCGCGCAAGCGTGCGGCGCGTGTTTAGTGCATTACTCAACTGATTACGTGTTTGACGGTATGCAGGCAGAGCCTTATCAAGAAAATGATGCGACTCGCCCGTTGTCGGTTTATGGCCAAAGTAAATACGAGGGCGAGCAAGCCGTCGCTGAATATTGCGCGCAACATTTTATATTTCGTACCAGCTGGGTTTATGGCGCATATGGGCAAAATTTTCTTAAAACCATGCTGCGACTGGCCGCTGAGCGTGATGCAATAAGCGTGGTGAATGACCAATGGGGTGCCCCGACAGGGGTTGAGTTGATTGCTGCGGTCTCAACCATTGCCTTAGCGCAACAGTTGGGTTTAAAGCAGCCATTAAGCTTGGCCCACCAAGCGGGTGTTGAGATTTCACCAAACAGGCGTGATGCGCAAGCAGGCCATCGTTGTCAAGTGAACCCCTCGGCATGGGGGCTGTATCACCTGGTCGCGGCCGGTCAAACCAGCTGGTTTGAGTACGCCGATTACGCTATTGAGCAGGCTCGCCTGCTGGGTTGGCCACTTAAATTAGTGCGCCCCAATATAAAAGGCATCGCGGCAAAAGACTACCCAGTTGCCGCAATGCGCCCGCAAAACTCACGCCTCAATACGCAACACCTTTGTGATGTGTTTGGTTTGACCCTGCCTGATTGGCAATTAGGGGTGGCAAGCGCAATACGTGAACTTGATGCCAACAAAGCGACAGCCCCTATTCAAGTATGAAAGTTTTAATTGTTCGCACCTCTTCATTAGGCGATTTGGTGCACATGTTGCCCGCGATTTCTGACATGGCTAAACAAGTGCCTAACGTTCAGATTGATTGGGTGGTTGAAGCCGCTTTTGCTGACATTCCAACTTGGCACCCCGCAGTCAATGAAGTCATCACGATTTCACAACGACAGTGGCGCAAAGCGTGGTGGCAACCCAGCGTGTGGGCAGCACGCCGAGCGGTTGTTCAGCATATAAAAAAAGCACAATACGATGTTGTGATTGATATGCAAGCCCTATTAAAATCAATTCGCTGGGTTTGTGCGGCGCAAGGTATTAAGCATGGTCTTGATTGGCAATCAGCGCGCGAGTCCCTATGTAGTTTGTTTTATGACCGAAAGCATCGGGTTGCCTTTTGGCAACCTGCGGTGACACGCCAACGCTTACTGGCTAGTTTGGTTTGGGGCTACGAGGTGACGGGCGCACCTGATTTTGGTTTGCAACGTTTTGTTGATCTCGCAAAAAAACACCTTTCAGAGTTGCCTTATGCCGTCATCATGCCTTCAGCCAGTCGTGCAGACAAGTTGTGGGCGGCATCACATTGGCAGCAAGTGTTTGACCGATTGCAGCAACACGGTTTAGCGTTAAAACTATTGGCGGGCAACGATACTGAAAACGCCTACTCACACACATTAATTTCAGGTCGAGAAAACGCAACAGTCTTGCCACGTTTGGGGTTAACAGCGGTGGCAGAGGTGTTATGTGGGGCTAGCGTAATGGTGGGTTTAGACAGTGGCTTAACGCATTTGTCGGCAGCATTGGGCCGCAATACCATCGGTATTTATAAAGCGTCAACACCTGTTCGTACCCCTTTAGTGGGTTCTGGCTTAACGGCCAGCTTGGGTGATCGTGGTCGCCCCCCCGCTGTGCAAGAAGTCTTAACAACGCTTGAGCGTTTTTTTAACACAGCCTTAATATGAAATTAAATCGATCGTTTTGGGGTTACAACTTATACACCCTTTTGTGGTGGTGTTTGGCGCCCATATTATGGCTGGGTATGGCTTGGCGTGCCCGACGCGGTGATCGTGATTGGCACATACTTAGCGCCCAAAGATTTGGTCGCTATAACCAGCCTTGGGACGGGCAGGAGCCTGTTTGGTTGCATGCTGTGAGTGTGGGCGAGGTGCGTGCGGCGGCCCCTTTACTGCGCGCGTTGATTGATCGCGGTGAAAGGGTGTTGCTGACTCATATGACACCCACTGGGGGCGATGAGGTGCGTCGCATGTGGCAAGCAGAAATCAATGCAGGCCTTATTTTGCAACGCTGGGTACCTTACGATTTTCTAGGGTCGATGCAAGGGCTTGTTCAGCATTATCGACCCCACTTAACCATACTGATTGAACGCGAAGTTTGGCCTAATTTAATACGTGCCTCAAGGTTGGCAGGTATACCCGTTGTACTGGCCAGCGCTCGATTTTCAGAAAAATCATTGAAACAAGCACAACGGCTTGATCGTCTCAGTCTAGGGCTGATGCGCGAAACCTATGCCACACTTGATTTAGTGATGGCGCAAACTGAAGACGATGCACAGCGTTTAAAGTTAATGGGAACGCCTCATGTGCAGGTGACGGGTAATTTAAAGTTTGATGTGCAGTTGCCGCCTTTAGCAATTCAAGAGGGAATAGATTGGCGAGAAAAATTTAAGCGCCCATTGATTGTTATCGCTAGTACGCGTGAGGGGGAAGATGCACCGTTCATTGCAGCAATTCAAGCGCACGCATTAAAAATAGCAACTCAAATCAATTTATTGAATCAAGCCGTTCAGGCGAATCAAACGCGCCCCGATTCAGAATCACTCAATGCTGACGCCAACCCCAATACTAATCTCGATGCCAACCCTCGCATTCCTTCACCGCTGTATGTGATTATTCCTAGACACCCACAACGTTTTGATTCGGCCGCACAACAACTAAGTACCGCAAAACTGCAGTTTGGTCGCTGGTCAGTATTAAAAGAAAGTATTCAAACAAAATCGGTCATTGCGCTTTCAACACTTGAATCAATTGATGTTTTATTGGGCGACACGATGGGTGAAATGCCTTTTTTCTATGCAGCTGCCCACGTGGCAATTGTGTGCGGTAGTTTTGAGCCACATGGTGGACAAAACTTTATTGAAGCGTGCGCAGCGGGTGCCGCAACCCTTGTTGGCCCCCATACTGAAAACTTTGCACAGGCCGTCGATTCAGCGCAAGTAGCCGGGGCTATTAAGCAAGTAAGCAACGCGAATGATGCGATTGAATACGCACATTATTTGTTAAACGATGAAGCCGTTCGCCAACGATATTGTGCCGCGGCACAAATATGGTTGCACGAACATGTGGGTGCAACGCAAGCCATGATCAAGGCTATGGCCGAGCTTGAGGGGCAGCGGGCGATACAGTCAGTTGCGCTGCATTAAGTTGTTGCTGCAACAGGGCTGTATTGCGCCCTGAATCGGTTCTGGGGGTACCAAACCAACCCCGACCCATACCAAATAATGCCACATTGATCACGATTAAACTGATAAAAATATATTTCATATTCAGAGAGAATTTAAGCTTGCGTTTGAGGGTGTTGAAACGGGTGAAGAAGATGCTGATGAAGCGACCACGGCAAGCCCTTCTAAAACAATGTTGGGCAAAGCAAACCAGTGGGTGTGTTGAAAGTGCAATGACCAGGCAGGTTCAACTTTAGCCCATGCGCCACCGCTCACGCAAACTATGGGGGCGCTATTAAATTGTTGCTTCACCACATTATATTGATGCTTCAAGGCGCCTAACTGAGCGGCTAAAACACCTGAAACAATGGCACGATCAGTGTCGGTTGGGTGTTCAATGGCAGACCCTTGCGCTAAAGGTAACTGGGCTGTGCGACGCGCAAGTGATTCAAACATTAAGTCGACCCCTGGCAAAATCAGCCCCCCTAGAAAGCTGGGTTCAGCAGACACCGTATCAATCGTTGTCGCTGTGCCAAAATTAGCTAAAATGACGGGCGCGCGGGGGGTTTTGAAGCGAGCGTGCAAACCGATTGCGGCGGCCCAACGGTCTGCGCCAAGCTGGTTAGGGTGCACATAATGGTTATGCAACCCAAGCAGCGTGCGCGTTGGTTTGAGCCATTGCAGGGTTAGACCCAGACAAGCCAATTGGTTTTCAATTAATTCATTGAAATGCGCACTCGCAACAGTTACCCCCCAAACCCCAGCAATCGCTTTTGGTGCGCTTAATTGCAAATGTTGTACGCACTTGGGTAGGCTTTGTTGATCTTCAAGTTGCGTTAAGTCTATAGCCACCACATCTTTTATAGGCTGCAGTGACTCAGCCGATGGGTTTGCCAGGCTTGATGCCCGCTCAACATGATCAACAGTTTGGAATAAACAGATTTTTAAGCGGGAATTACCCACATCAATCAATAGATGCATCATTTAATTTTATCAGTTGGCGCTTAAATGTTGCTGACGATTTAAACGCCGTTGACGTCTGCCTATTTAACGACGTTCTAGATGGGAGGGCGTTTCCAGGTTACGCGTTAAATCACGCAAATAAGCGAAGAGAGCATTTAAGAGGTTGTAAACTTGAAACCATAACGTCTATTGTTGCAAACGAACAGATATGTCACCCACGGTAACCGCTGTGACACCCTGCTCATTACAGACCCTAAGCGCACCGTGTGAGTCGATGCCACAAGCGATGCCTTGTAAAAGAAGATTTTGATGTTGTAAAACATCAATCGGCTGGTTCGCTAAGTAATCTAACTGCGTAAAACGCGGCGCGAAGGCTAAAAAATTATGTTGAGTGTAATGAAAAACAATATCGTGCCATGCAGTGGCGACATGACAAATGATCGATGTAAGCGTATCGGTATTGAGCGAAAAAATACTGTTTAATGCAGAAACTTGCCGACCTAGCGTTTCCCCCAGCGCTTGAGCGTGCGTTAAATTTATACCCATGCCCACGACTATTCGTATGCGTTTAGCGTTAATTTGCGTCTCAACCAAAATACCAGCGAGTTTGCCATGTTCAAACATTAAATCGTTAGGCCATTTCAGTTTCAGGCGATCAATTTGATGGGCAGGGCAAAACGCGCGCAGTGCTTCACACGTACCGACCCCCAATGCTAAAGATAGACCATTTAGCGCTAAAGGCTTCAAATCTGTCTCAAAACAACATGAAAATGTCAGTGATTGATCTGCCGTATTGTGCCAAACACGACCGGCTCTGCCGCGCCCAGCCGTTTGAAGGTGGGCCCCTAATAACTGGCAGCTACCAATGGGTAAGTATGCTTGCGCCATCAGGTCAGCATTGGTCGAGCCCGTGTGCGTAACCCAGTTGATGTGATCAAATTGACCTAGCTGGGTTGCTAGTGTTTCGGTTAATCGTTCAGGTGAAAGCAGGTGTGGAGGCATCACTTTGTCGCAGATCAGGTATAAACATAACTATATGAAATATTTTCTATATGGTTTGTAGCATATGCAATGGCTAAAAACTGCTTCAGCTCTTGAACCACTTGTATCAATTGAGCAAGGCGTAGCCTTTGTGCGCGGTGACTGGAACGTTCAAACGCTATCAAAAAAAGGCGAAGCCGCACGTCGGGTCGCGCTATTAAAAAAATTACCTAAATTAGCTCAGTGGAATATTTCTCACATGGGAAGGCTTGACACGATTGGTGGCCAGTTACTGTGGGACAACTGGGGCGGTCAAAAACCCCAGTCTCTTATCGCAACTTCTGGGCAAACTGACTTACTAGACAAGGTTGCAAGCGGTCAAAGCAACCAACCCCAACCTAAACCCGCAACAGATGGGTTGGCTTGGGTCGTGCGACTAGGCGAAATGGTGCAAGTGGGTTGGTTGCACGCACGCCTATTGGCGGGCTTATTGGGTCAGCTGGTGATTGATTTGTTGGCTTTTATCGGTTCACCTCGCTTTGGCCCATGGCGTGAAATCTCAGCCCAAATATTTAGAACGGGTGCGCAGGCTTTGGGCATCACCGCACTTGTAGGGTTTCTCATCGGAGTGGTGTTATCTTATCTGTCAGGCCAGCAATTAGCTGCATTTGGCGCGGGGCACTTCATTGTGAAGTTACTCGGTGTCTCAGTTGTTCGAGAATTGGGGCCCGTACTCGCGGCTATTTTAGTGGCTGGCCGGTCAGGCTCTGCTATTACCGCTCAAATCGGCGTCATGCGTGTGACACAAGAACTTGATGCGATGACTGTAATGGGCATTGCCCCCAGCGAGCGCTTAATTTTGCCTCGCGTGATCGCCTTATCGTTGACCATGCCATTATTGATATTGTGGACCGACGCCCTCGCTTTGTTGGGGGGGCTGTACGCAGCTAAAGTTGACCTGGGTATTAAACCCGCTTGGTTTTTAAGCCAGCTACCCACTGCAATTGGCATTACAAATTACTGGATAGGTTGTTTGAAGGGTTTAGTGTTTGGCGCGTGGATCGGTTTAGCCGCGTGCCATTTTGGGTTGCGTATTGAACCCAACACAGAAAGTTTAGGTCGGGGCACAACGGCTTCAGTGGTAACTGCTATTACAGGGGTGATTTTAATTGACGCATTGTTTGCCATCATGCTTAATCAGTTGGGGTATTAATGACCGATTCCCTCAAACCTATTATTGAGGTGGAAGACCTCACCACATCATATGGCAGCCATATTGTGCATGAGCATTTAAATTTAAGCGTCATGCCAGGTGAAATTTTAGCTTTGGTGGGTGGTTCAGGTTCAGGTAAAACAACCTTGTTGAGGCAAATTTTGGGGTTAGACCGCCCTAAAAACGGAGTCGTAAAACTTTGGGGCCAAGCTGTTCAAAAGTATGTGGGGCCCGCGCGTTTGGCGTTGACGCGTCGTTGGGGTATGTTGTTTCAGTCGGGTGCATTGTTTACAGCATTATCGGTGTTTGATAACGTTGCGCTGCCCTTGCGTGAAATGCATTATTTGCCATCAGATTTGGTGCGTAAAGTCGTCATGATGCGCTTAAAGTGGGTGGGTTTAGACGAGCGTGATGCACTGCTGATGCCCTCTGATTTATCAGGTGGCATGATTAAGCGCGTAGCGTTGGCCCGTGCACTATCTCTTGACCCCGAATTATTGTTTCTTGATGAGCCCACTGCTGGGCTAGACCCGCAACGCTCTGATGAGTTTGTGGCTTTAATTAAGGCGTTGCATCAGCAGTTAAAGTTCACGGTCATTATGGTGACGCACGATCTTGATACGATTCGAGACTTATCGACCCGTGTGGCTGTTTTAGCAGAAAAACATGTTTTGGTTGAAGGTTCAATTGACCACGTGATGACCTTTGAGCACCCTTTTATTAAAGCTTTTTTTCTGGGCAAGCGCGGCGAACGTGCGCTTGGTCCACACGTTTAGCAGGAATTAGAAATGGAAAACCGTAGTCACGCTATTTTTGCTGGTCTCTTTGTGATTGCACTTATTGTTGCGGGCATCATGGCAGCCTTATGGATCGATCGTAAAGATGTGGCTTACACACCTTATAAGATCGTGTCGACATACCCTGTGGGTGGTTTGTCTATGCAGTCTGATGTCCGGTACATGGGTGTGAACGTGGGCAAGGTACTTGATGTGGGTATTAGCGCAACTTCGCCAGGGTCAGTCAATATCATCATTGGTTTGATGCCAGGCACCCCGGTTACGAAACAAACGTGGTCAGAGGTCGTGACGCAAGGTGTGACAGGCATCTCAAATATTGAGTTACGCGACGCGGGCACCGACACCTCACTTGTGGTGAGCCATGAGAGCAACATGTACGTTATACCGATTCGCCCAGGTTTTTTTCAGCAACTGCAAAAAATTGGCGACACCACGATTAAAGATGTTGATCGTTTAATTGGCCAGATAGAAAAACTATTGACTGAAGAAAACGTTAAAGCGTTTAGTGAATCACTTAAAAACTTACAAGCATTAACGGCATCACTGAACGAGTCAGTTAAAACAGTAGACCCTACATTAAAAAAGCTGCCTAAATTGATTGATTCTTTTGATGAGGTTGCGCAGCAAGTGTCTCGCGTGGCGGTACAAATGCAAGCGTCAACTTTGCCAGAAATTAATCAACTAGCAGGTTCATTACGCGATGCGGTTGACGTCATCGCGCAAACAACAAGAGTGCTTAAGCAATCACCGCAGTCAATTATTTATGGCCCCCCTAAAGTGGCACCTGGGCCGGGTGAACAAGGGTTTACAGGTTTTAAATAAATGATCTTGAAAAGATTTGCATATACCGTTTTAAGTACTTACCGAAGCGTTCATGAGGCCAGTCAATAAATGAAAGCAATACAACGATTCAATCCTTTAAATTTTGCGCCTTTGAAAAATGGGCTACGCCATGTTGTATGGGCGTCTTGCGTCATGTTAGCTGGGTGCGGTGTGGGCCAACCTGGCCCTGCGATGAACCAACTCGATTTGGGGTCGTTGCCCCGTGATACACAAACTCAAAACTTGGCACCAAACCCGCGTTTAGCGCTCGCTATTCCCTCGGGCTTATCAACGGGCTTTGTGCAAACAACAGCTGTGGTGTGGCGCTTAGGTGCCGAAGGTGTGCCGCAGACTTATTCAACATTTACATGGGTTACCCCACCTGCGGCACTGATGCGACAGCGCTTAATTGATCGTTTGTCACGTCAAGGGCCCGTCTTGCCAGGTGTTTTAGATGATAAGACGCCCGTCTTACGTATGAATTTGCAGCAATTTGAACAAGTGTTTCAAAGCAATGGTCAAAATGAGGCGGTGTTGACGCTTCAGGCCGTGCTGACACGCGGTTCGACCGTCTTAGGCAGCGATGTGATCTATGAAAGGGTGCCCGCCCTATCGGCTGATGCCGTAGCGGGCGCACAAGCTCTAAATGTGGCGAGTAACCGTGCGGCAGAACGAGTCGCCATTTGGGTGAATAAAATGTTGTTAACGCGTGCAAAATAGCGCGTATTAAATCGTTGTTAACGCAAGCACAATAGCAAGTATTAAATCGTAACGAGGTGGTTTTTATGGCAGCACGTACTGAAACAGTTCAGTTTGATGGGTTAGCAGGCAAAATTGATTGTGCATTTGATTGGCCTGACCAAGAGCCTATCGGTTGGGCACTGGTGTTGCACCCCAA
>JBDNHM010000114.1:0-6117 GCA_041688825.1 Burkholderiaceae bacterium
AAGCTGTTTAGGAATGGTCTGAATAACTCAGTTTAAAGCGCAGTTTTAGAGTCACAGAGCTTCTGTTTAGAAAATATTGACGTTTTTTTAGGATTTTCGGTCAATTTTCAGGCATTTCTACCCGTTTAACACCCCGTTTAGGGGTGTTGCGCCCGTTTAGGGCGCACTTATCCTTTCCGTCTCAATTTATATCGCATCATCCACAAGTTACTCAAGGCAAACAGCGTGAATATCTGTGCCGTGGTTTTAGCCAAGCCTTTGTATCGCACTTTTCTAAAACCAAATTGGCATTTGATGACGCGGAACTGATGCTCAACTTTTGCTCTAACAGATGCCTTGAGCTTTCAATCTTCTCAACTGTTTTACTCATGCCTTTATTCTTAATCGCACGACGCTGGCTAGGTTTCATGACCACATACCAAGCCGCTTTTATGTGCTCAGTGTCTTCACGCTTGTCAACACCGATGTACCCTGAGTCCCCAAAAACGGCTTGTTCTTCGCCGTGCACTAAAGCATAAGCTTGGGTAATGTCGTGATCATTGGCCGGAGTAGTCGTCACAGTGTGAACCAAGCCCGATTCAGCATCAACACCGATATGAGCCTTCATACCAAAGTGCCAGTTATTACCCTTCTGGGTTTGATGCATTTCTGGGTCACGTTTACCGCTTTTGTTTTTGGTCGAGCTCGGTGCAGCAATAATGGTTGCATCAACGATGGTGCCCTGCTTGAGCAACAAACCACGTTCGCTCAACATAATATTGATTTATGTCAGCATGCGAGCCGCCAACTGATGGCGCTCAAGCAAGTGGCGAAAGTTCAAGATTGTGGTCTCATCTGGCAAGCTGCCTTTGGCCAAAGAAAACCCTGCAAATTGACGCATCGATTGGATGTCATACAACGACTCTTCCATTGCCGGGTCACTCAAACTAAACCACTGCTGCATGAAGTGAATTCGAAGCATCGTCTGCAAAGCGTAGGGTGGGCGACCCCCTTTGCCTTTGGGGTAGACTGGCTCAATCAATGCCATCAGTCGAGCCCAGGGAATAACTTGATTCATCTCAGAGAGAAACTTCTCACGCCTTGTTTGCTTACGCTTGACAACGAATTCAACATCAGAAAAACTAAGTTGGTTCATGATTGTGACAGTTGGGTTTGTAATGCTATTAAGACAACTAAAGTACAGGAAGGTTCTTTAAAATGAAGGACTTTTTCAGAGTTTCCCTAACTGCATCATGACAGGTGTAGTGTGTCATGGGGTGAAACAGTGGCTGTGTAAATATCAAATACAAAAAATCCCATCACTTTTCATTGAGGGGGTGAGTATTTTTATCAATTACTCTTCTTGTTTTATAATAGTAACGTATTTGACCTTCAAATTATGAGCAAATGACCATCCGATGAATGCTTGCTAATGTTTTCCAAAGCTTAGAGTGCGTGAATGAAATAAAAGGTTATCATTTTTCAAGTTGTATAGTCAGATCATTTGGTTCTGAAATCCTCGTTATTCGAACTTGAGATCACCGATCACTGGGGGGAAATTACACCAAGCGAAATTCAATTCATTTCGCAGTATATCGCCCAAAATAACAACCTCAGTTCAGGTGGCGATTAGCATTAAAGGGCCCTACTCGAGTTCTTTTAATTAAAGCGTTTATCAATGCAATCAGGTACGGTAATACAAGATCCCCTAAAGAAAAACGTGGCGCACCACGATGATGAGGCATTAAGTCAAAAAAAATTATTTTTAAAATTTATTAACTCGGCAACCTTGCCAATCATCGTAAATATAAAAAATAGATGCATAGTGACAATATGAATAATAAAAATAAAAATAAAATAGTCAAACACACATCAAGAAGAATTTTGGTTTGTGTTACAGGCTTGTCGCCTCAGGTTGTTACTGAAACGCTATATGCCCTATGTGTATCACAAGAAGTGCCTTGGATTCCGCATGAGATTAGACTGATAACAACTCAACGTGGCGCTGAAAATGCTCAGTTGATGCTGCTTTCAAAAGATCCCGGTTGGTTTCACCGACTTTTAAAAGATTGGAACTTACCTCCTATTTCTTTTGATGAGACTCATATCGAGGTGCTGTGCGACCGCAAGGGCAATCCGTTAGATGATATTCGAGATGATCAAGATAATCAGCAAACTGCTGATGGCATTGCCAATTTGATTTATCGACTCACTGAAGATGAACATACTGAAATACATGCATCCATTGCTGGAGGCCGTAAAACGATGGGGTTTTTTATGGGCTACGCCATGAGTCTTTGGGGTCGTGAACAAGATAAACTTTCGCATGTGCTCGTTTCTTCGCCCTATGAAGGTCGCTCTGAATTTTTTTACCCGACCCCAACTTCTCAAGTTATTAAATCTCATAACCGCGAACAAAATCCGCTCGATGCATCAAAAGCAAAGGTATGGTTGGGTAATATTCCATTCGTAAGACTGCGCAGCTTATTGCCCGCTAGCATTCAATCTCAAAACACAGGTTTTGCTACTGCTGTTGATGCAGCTAACCAAGCACTAGATCAGGTCGAGCTTGTTGTTGACGTTTCTCAGTCTCGAATTTTGATAAATAATATGCCAGTTCACTTGCCGCCCATGCAACTAGCTGTAATTTCTTTACTGGCTTGGCGGCATATTAAAAGTATGGAAGCTTTGCGCTCACCCTATAAAGAAATTGACGATCCTGATTGGAAAAATGAGGCTTTGACAATACTTACCAAAGCTATGGGTGTGGCTAATATCCCTGACAGTTTTAACGAGCGTTTGAGCAATGACCTGCCAATTGGCGATACATTTACTCAACAGCTTTCAAAATTAGAAAAAAAATTACGTGATAGTGGTGCAATGCCATTAAAGGTAATGATTCAACGAAGCGAAGAAAACCCTCGTAGTCGACAAAGAAGTTACAGCCTCACTTTAGAAAAAGATCGCGTTAGGTTTTTAATTTAAAAAGCAAAACTTGGCAAGGTTGCCAAACCCCCTATTATTAAAACTATTGTTATATATTAGAAAAGTATTGCTAAATTTGTTTCATTCTCTTTTATGGTTTGGTTAGATGAAAACGAGCGAATTTGAAGTTCAGTTCCATACCCCCGCTTTTTTAGGCGACGCTCAGCAAGTGGGCCGCTGGCGCACGCCACCCTTTAAAGCGCAATTACGTCAGTGGTGGCGAATGGCCTATGCAGCTGAAAAGAATTTTTCGGTGAATGTTGACCAAATGCGAAAAATTGAAGGGCAAATTTTTGGGCATGTTGGGTTAAAAAATGAACCGGGCGATCCACATCATTCAAGTGATGCACAAAAAAGTCAAGTTCGCTTACGTTTGAATAACTGGGGTATTGGAAAGGAAACCGTCTGGCAAAAAGATACCAATGTTTCTCATCGAAATGTACGTCAACCTATTGGCGCACAGCTTTATATGGGTTTCGGGCCATTAAAAAGTAAAAACGGAACATCATCACTCAAAGCCAAAGCTGCTATTCAAGCTAAAGAAAAAGCAATTTTTGCTATTGCTTACCCCGAAGAGCATTCAAGGCTTATCGGGCAGGCACTGCAACTCATGTCGCTCTATGGCACGGTGGGGGGAAGAAGCCGAAATGGTTGGGGTTCATACAGCCTTGAGCGACAAAACTCAACTGTGTCTGATGTGTCGCGCCCTTGGAAGGACTGCTTAACAGTCGACTGGCCACATGCGATTGGCCTCCACGATGATGGTCGCCCTTTAATTTGGCAAACCAATTCGCACAATGATTGGGCTTCGCTTATGAAAACTTTAGCGCAAATAAAAATAAGCCTTAGAACAGAATTCGTTTTGACTCACGGCAATGTTCAGCAGCCTGAAGATCGTCATTGGCTAAGTTACCCTGTTAATCATCATATTGTAAGTAGCTGGAATATAAACGGCCGATTACCCAATACTCTACGCTTTAAAGTTCGCCCGACAGAAGATGGTCAAGTCGTAGGCGTCATATTTCATGTTCCTCACAAACCACCTGCGGGCTTTAGTTCAGTTGCATCTAATCTTGAGCGCATTTGGCAAAAAGTGCATGACCATCTTGATCAAACGCAAGACCTTAAACGTATGGCGACCTAAATATGACGACTGACCAAAATATTTGGCGTGCCAAGCTCGCGGCCCGAATTCACGACCCAGCTGAAAAAGCGCTAGTTTTACTTCGAGATCCAGCTGGCCATGAAGGGGGTACTTCACTTGCTTTAAATCGATTGATGGGGCTAAACAAGCCTCAGGGTGAAAACATTGACCCAGACAATGATGAGGTTTTGTCTACTGTTGTATTCAAAAAGGGTCTGCCCTCCGATACCTATAGACATATTCAACGAGCTGACTGGTGGGCAGCTGCCGCTGATCGGCCACAGTGGCCTATGCAAGAAATTAATGTGCAAACTAAAGCTGGTATGAAAGCCATTGCTGTTGCACCTTGGGCGCAAGTTCGCTGGACCAAAGAGCCAACACTGATTCATCCTTTAACAGGGCAAGCATTAAAGCTACCTGGTGGTTTATCAGAAACAGATTTTCACGATATAAAAGAAAGAAGTTTTACACACCACGCAAATTTACTAAAAGCGCTCGGTGTACAAGAACATGAAAAGATTGATCTGCGTAAAACAACATTAGCTTTTTGGCGGTTTGGACCAGAACTAATCGAAGACAAAGACAATGGAAATCTGGGCGAGCTCTGGCGTATGCTGCCCGCAGACACGCGTACACCCGACCACTCAATTTGGGATCACCTTGATCTGACAAGTGGTTTTGCAGGTGCGTTTGCAGGTGACGTGAAAGGCGAAGCTGCTTTACTCACTATGTCATTAGGGCCTGTTCAAAGCTTCATAGCTTCGGCACGTTCTACATCAGACTTATGGGCAGGCTCACACCTACTTTCACGCTTAGCTTGGGAAGCAATGAAGCCCGTATGTGAGCAGCTCGGACCCGATGCTATTTTGTTTCCAAGATTGCGTGGCATTCCTCAAGTTGACCTTTGGTTGCGTGATGAAATGGAATTACCCTCACAGCTTTTTCAAGAATGTGAATGGCAAAAAGGCGCAACTGACGCAAACCCTCTTTTTTCTGCAGCATTACCCAACCGGTTTGTGGCCTTGGTGCCAGCATCACAAGCTAAGGCCATAGCAGAAACTGTCACACAATCGGTACGGCAATGGCTGCAGTCAAAAGGCCAAGAAGTGGTTAACCAACTACTAAAGGCTGCTGAACTAGATGCTGATAACCCACAATATTGCCATCAGCAAATGCGCGAACAACTTGAAGGCTTTCCAGAGGTGCATTGGGCCGCTGTCCCCTTTTCTTTAATTGCCACTCGCAATACTGACAGGCAAACAGATCTTGATCTCTCTGCGCTTACCAGTGCTATGGCACTTTTCTTCGGGGCTCAGCCCGGCAATTCAGGAAGTTTTTTGGACAGCTCAGCTTGGAAAATATTGCAAAAAGATCTGAAATGGGAAGACAACACAACCTTCTTTGCACCAAACCCGGGTGCTTTATACCCAGCAGTTTATGATTTAGCCGATCGTGCACTCGCAGCGGCTAAATCGACCCGTACATTTGAGCAATCACCACAAAATGGTTGGCGCTGTTCGCTAACGGGTGAGACTGAATGGCTGACAACTGACCCTGCACAATTAGAAAAGTCTTACCGACAGCAAACTGATACTCTCTGGGCGAAAGTATCAGCCAAGCAACCTTCTTGGGCAAAAAGAGGTGAGCACCTTGGTGGTCTTTCTGCATTGAAGAGATTATGGCCCTCTTTATTTGCCAAAGAAGTCAGCCAAGCCACTGGCAAACCTATAGGCCGCTTTGTTGTCTCGACACATACGATGGCACTTGCCAGTCAAATTGAGCGATGGTTAGAAAAAGGTGCCATGACAGCACCTGGCTTTGCTGCAATAAGTAAAGATGTGTTGCCTGTCGCGCTACCACGTCGCTTAATGAAGCGTCACGGCCATAACGCAGCCGCTTTAGATGATGCTAAACGGTTACCAGGTCTGATTGAGGGCGCTCGTGATAATGATGACGAAAATGCCTTCAGCAATGCACAGAATCTTGTTAAAGACACACTTGCGAATGGT
>JBDNHM010000011.1:0-14739 GCA_041688825.1 Burkholderiaceae bacterium
TTCTTGATAAGTTCTTGATAAGTTCTTGATAAGTTCGTTTATAGTTTTAAAAGCAGGCATTTTATTAATGATTTAAAGAATACGTGTTGGTAATCAGTTTAAACGTATAAGTGCATGCAGGTATTTGCACATACCCTCTTCACTGATACCATCGGCGACTCGCTCAACCCTAACGGAATTATAATGAAATCAGGCGTTCACCCCACCTATCACGATGTTGTGTTTCTTGACCAACAAACAGGTAACCAGTTCATCACACGTTCAACGCTAACTAGCCGTGATAGCATTGAAATTGATGGTAAGAAATTACCTTTATTCAAATGTGAAGTCACTTCTGAATCGCACCCTTTTTACACGGGCGCGCAAACGCGCATCGTTGAAGCAGGCCGTGTTGAAAGATTCCGTGCCCGCTTTGCTCGCACTTCAGGCACACGCGCTAAGACCTCTGCTTGATTTCTGTTTAACCAGAAAGAAAAAAAGGCAGCCACAGGCTGCCTTTTTTATAAGCGTGATTTTTGACAAACATATGACTGATTTAATTTTTAAAATACCCCCCTTCTTTTTCTTCAGTCGCTGGCCAACGGTCAGAGTACTGAGTATTTACATGGCCTTTCATGGCCTAACTTTTGCACATGATGTTTAACAGCAATCGTCCTGTCGTTGCTTACACGCCAGTGCGTATCGTCGCCTCTGCAACACAACGGTTGCCAACTGTATTGTTGATGCTTATTGCCGCGTTATACATTTTATTAGGGTTATTCGATCGAGACCCTTGGAAAACAGACGACGTTGTGGGTTTGGCTGCCATGCTTACCGCCTTCAATGAAGGGCACATCGCTTGGCTAATTCCACATATTGGGCCCACCACCTTGACCCAAAACGGCCCATTAACGATATGGGTGGGTGCTGGGTTTATGTGGCTATTTGACCCAATATTAAGTCACATGGCTGCAGCACGGGTTGCGGTTATTTTTTGGTTTGCGCTCATGCTGTGGGCGCTGTGGTATGGCACTTATTTATTAGGTCGTCGTCATGAGGGCCAACCACTTGCTTTACCCTTCGGTGGTGAGCCCACACCACGCGCATACGGTCGACTGTTAGCTGATATTAGTGCCCTATTTTTAATGGCAACAGTGGGCGTACTTTTGCGCTTGCACGAAACCTCTGAAGCACCTGCATTAATGGCCACACAGGCACTGGTTTTATTGGGCGTCATTCGTATGCTTGACAAACCAGCTCAAGGTGCTGTTTTGGTGGGTGTCGCGTTAGCGGCTGCGTTTTTAACGCGCGGCTTACCCGCTGCCTTGCCTTTAGCAATCGGTTTAATCATTGCCCTCTTGCCACGCAACCCCATGTACAGCCGAAAAAGATGGCTCTTTTTAGCTGTTGTAGTGGGTTTTGTGATCAGTTTTACTTGGGCTTACTTTGCACATCGCGCCGACCCGGTTTGGGCGGCTGAATGGTGGCGCTGGAATGACACATTGATTGGCCTAGGTGGCGTTCACGACATGTTTAGGCCGCTGCGAGATTTGCCATGGTTTATTTGGCCGACATGGCCACTGGCTTTAATAGCCGCTTGGAATTGGCGTAAAACACTTACCGCACCCCATATCTGGTTACCCTTATCATTTTTTGTTGCGCAGCTTGTTGGGTTGGCAATAACCTCAAACTCCGGTGAGCTTGACTATGTTGCGCTTGCTGTACCCTCGGCAATGCTAGCTGCCTTTGCAGTGCCAACGATACGTCGAGGCATGGTGAACACACTTGATTGGTTTGCACTCATGTGCTTTTCAGTCACCACCACGTGCGTATGGGTTGGCTGGTTTACCCAACAAACAGGTTTCCCCCCAGGTATTGCACAAAATATTGCCCGTCAAACTGTAGGCTACATACCTCACATTATTTGGCCCGCTGTAGCGATGGGCGCAGTAGTCAGTGGTGTTTGGTTACTCACCATGCGGTGGCGACTCATTAGCCAACCCACAGCCCTATGGCGAGGGTCGCTCTTGTGTGCAACGGGAATTACTGCAACATGGGCTTTATTGGTTTTGCTTTGGTTACCCACCGTTGATTATGTTCGAAGTTATAAGCCCATGTCGACAGCGATTCAACTTGCATTGCTTGAACACACAAACCAGCCTGGACAACGGCCTTGTGTGCGAGCGCTAGGGCTTTCTGAAGGAGTGCAAGCCTCTCTTTATGTGTTTAATGGCCTAACGTTTTCCTATTCCAGTGAATGCAAATTTATTTTGCAGCAAACAACCATCCAACAATTGCTTGATCGCGCGGCAGGCTTTGAAGATAATGCAACCGTTGTTTGGCTTGGCTCTCGCGGTGCAGATCGTTTTGATCGATATCGACTTCTTAAGTTAAACCCTTGATGATCGCGGCTTCATGAGCATGATGCTTGATGACAGTGCTTCTGTCTGGCGAACAACACGAAATATTTTGCGGCAATCTTGGCCAATTTTAATTAGCCAATGGGCGAGTATTTCTTTTGGTGTGCTTGATACGGCCATGACGGGTCACGCAAGCCCAGTTGATTTGGCAGCCACCGCTTTAGCTGTCGCCGTTTATATTTCAGTTTACGTGGGCTTAATGGGTGTCATGCACGCACTGATACCGATACAAGCACAGTATTTTGGTGGGGGTAAGCACGAGGCGGTTGGCCGCGCCTTTAGCCAAGGTATATGGGTGGCTTTGCTGCTGTCAGTTTGTGGTGGTGTACTGATGAGCATGCCTGATATGTGGCTGTCATTATCAGGCAACGTTGAACCTGCCGTTCGTGAGCGCTTAGGTCAATATTTAGTCGTTTTGACCTTTGGCCTGCCCGCTGCGCTAATGTTTAGAACTGTTTATGCACTAGCCAATGCCGTATCGCGCCCCAAGCTTTTCATGATGATCAACTTAGTGGGTGTAGCCATTAAAGCGTTTCTGAATTGGTTATTAATTTTTGGAAATGCGGGGTTTCCTGAATTAGGGGCTGTAGGCGCAGGACTGGCATCAGTCACGGTTTACTGGTTAAGCTTTCTTTTTGGGCTATGGTGGGTTTTACGTGACCCATTTTATAAACGCTTTGATCTAAAGCTTCGGGCACCACGAATCAAAGAAATATGGGAAATTTTACGCTTAGGCATACCAATGGGTGCCTCATATATGGTCGAGGTCAGTGCCTTTACCTTTATGGCTTTATTGATTGCTAACGAAGGCACCACTACTACGGGGGCTCACCAAATTACAGCCAACTTAGCCGCTTTTTGCTACATGATGCCGATGGCAATTGGTGTTGCTTCAGCCGCCCTAACGGCACAGGCAATTGGTGCGAAACAGCATATTTTGGCTCACCGCACGGGTATGCTGGGTATTGGCATAACTTTGGCTGGCGCCCTACTCACATCATGTGTTTTATTTTTTGGTCGAGAGCATATAGTGGCGCTTTATACCGATGACTTAGCGGTTACAGCAATTGCTTTGTCGTTACTGGCAATATTGCCTTGGTTTCACGTGATTGACTCAATGCAATGTGCCAACATTTACCTATTACGGGCTCATAAAATTGCAATGGTGCCTTTAATTTTACAAACCCTATCGTTAACGCTGGTCGGGTTATTAGGCGGCTGGTATTTTGGTTTTGGGCCAGGCCAAGGTCAGTTTGAAGGGGTTAGGCACTTTTTACTTGCCGACTCACCCCCCGGTGCAGGCACCATGTGGTTGATGGCTGGCGCGGGCCTTGGTATATCGGCCACAGCGTTACATCTGTGGTACCGATTCATTATTTACCCTCGACAGCTTAAATTACAAAAATAAAGCCGTTTGCTTACGTTTAATTAAACCGGGTTTACATCGCTGGGTAAAAGAATAAAATGCTCGCGATAATAACGAAGCTCGTCGATTGATTCATAAATATCTGCCAGTGCTTCGTGGCGACTTTTTTTCTCAAAGCCCTTTAATAACGCAGGGTGCCAACGGCGTGAAAGTTCTTTGATTGTGCTGACATCAACCGTTCGATAATGAAAGAATTGCTCAAGCTTTGGCATGTATTTATACATAAAACGGCGGTCTTGGCTGACTGAGTTGCCACACAATGGTGATTTACCTGCTGGTACGTGCTCTTTTAAAAAAGCAATCAGCTGCGTTTGCGCTTCATCTTCATTTAAGACTGACGCCCGAACACGCTCAATCAAGCCACTTTTGCCGTGGGTAGACTGATTCCATTTGTCCATCGCTTGTAATAAGACGTCTGACTGGTGCACCACTAAAACGGGGCCTTCGGCTACAACAGTTAAATCTGGCTCGGTGACAACGACTGCAACTTCAATGATGCGTTCTTTTTCAGGGTCTAAACCTGTCATTTCCATATCTAACCAAACCAAGCGCATATCTTGCGACGCGATTGAACCATTTATTTTTTTGGGCGCTGCAGCCATAAGGACAACCTATAATAAGTAATAACTGTAAGATTATTCTATTTTCTCATAGCTCACCTTTTTACGTTAATGATGCCCTTCATTCATCACTTATGCTAACTACTTTATTTCTCATCTTTTTAGTAACAGACTTAGGCATTCGCCTTTGGCTAGCAAACCGACAAATCAATTTTGTGCGGGGTCACCGTGATCGTGTGCCAGCCGCATTTGCTGAGCGCATTGGTTTACAAAGCCACCAACGCGCGGCCGACTACACGGTGGCCCGTAAACGCCTAACCATTTTTGAGGGTGTGTTTGACACAATCATCTTATACGCGCTGACACTAGGCGGCGGTTTAACGCTAATTGAGCATTGGGTTTCTAGCTATGTGAGTCAAGCATTTAGTGCGCAAATTGCGTTTGTCATTGCAATCGGCTTGTTTATGGGGCTTATTGGCCTGCCCTTTTCTATTTACAAACAGTTCAAAATTGAAGCTGATTTTGGCTTTAATCGCATGACACCCAAACTTTTTTTTGGTGACTTAATTAAAGGCACCTTGCTTGGTGCAGTTATCGGTTTGCCCTTAATTACAGTCATTTTATTTTTGATGGAAAAAGCAGGCACCGCTTGGTGGCTCTGGGCTTGGGCGGTTTGGGCTGCATTTAATTTATTGGCAATGTGGGTTTTTCCAACCTGGATAGCGCCGCTTTTTAATAAATTTTCGCCGCTTGACGATCCGCAGCTCGTTCAACGTATTCAAGCTTTGGCTAAACGTTGTGCATTTACCATCAATGGTTTGTTTGTGATGGACGGCTCAAAACGATCTGCTCACGGCAACGCCTACTTCACTGGCTTTGGTAAATCACGCCGTATTGTCTTTTTTGACACCTTATTAGCACGCTTAACCCCACCTGAAATTGAAGCTGTGCTAGCGCACGAATTGGGCCATTTCAAGCACAAACACATTACTAAACGCCTTGTCACAACATTAGTTGGGTCTTTGGTTTTATTTGCTTTGTTAGGTTGGCTGTCGGCATCACCTTGGTTCTTCAGCGAGCTAGGCGTGTCTTACAACCCCGATGCCCCTAACCATGCCATGGCGTTAGTTTTATTTTTCACCGTCATACCCGTTTTTACTTTTCCGCTTACACCTCTGATGAGCTTTCTATCGCGGCGTGACGAATTTGAAGCTGATCAGTTTGCGATGGCTCAGGCCAATGGGGAAGACTTAGTGAGCGCCCTCGTGAAACTTTATGATGACAACGCTTCGACGCTTACACCCGACCCCATACATTCGGCATATTACGACAGCCACCCTCCGGCTTCAACACGCATTCGAAGACTTCAGGGCGCATGAGCAAAATTACCAAAGCAAAGCATTTTGTACCTGAAGTTAATGCGCTGCAGCACACGTTAACGGGGCGCGTCACCAGCGCTCATGGTCGACATTATGGTGTTGAACTGCCCGATGGCTCTAATCATCTGTGTTACCCGCGGGGCAAACGTAACGATGCGACTGTGGGTGATTATGTTGATGTCATGTTTGAAACCAACCAATCAGGCACGCTTGGCGAAGAAGGGTCATTGGTTGCTGTACATCCAAGACGTAACACTTTGTTTCGGTCTGATGAAAACAGAACCAAACAGTTTGCATCTAATATCGATTTAGTCATTATTGTGACGGCCGTTGAACCGATTTTTTCAGATGATTTGCTTGGTCGTGCTTTAACAGGCAGTTGGGCAGCGAATATTCAACCCTTAATCATTCTTAATAAAATTGATTTAACACAGGGCTTAACTGCTGCACGCCAACGTCTTGCACCTTATCAAACATTATCAGTACCCGTTATTGAGCTTTGCGCACACGACACTGAACAAGTGCACACCTTATTAATGCCTTATATGCAGCATAAAACCAGCCTACTGTTAGGACAAAGCGGCATGGGTAAGTCAACCTTACTGAATGCTTTAATACCCTCAGCTCAAGCGGCAACACAAATGCATTCAACTGCGCTGGGTGCGGGTAAACACACCACTACGGCTACCCGCTTATATCATTTGCCTCACAAGCAGGGTTATTTAGTTGACTCACCCGGTTTTCAGGCATTTGGTTTGTCGCATTTGTCGCGCCAAGAGATTGAACAGGGGTTTCCCGAATTTGCGCCTTTCAACAGCACGTGTCGGTTCTATAACTGTACCCATCAACATGAGCCGGGCTGTGGTGTGCTAGCAGCTCTAACCCGTGGCGATATTACTGCCAGCCGTCATGCTTTGTTTCAGCGCTTAGCTGAGTCAAACGCTGCCGCTAAAATTTGATATGCGCCGCGCAGCATGGCCGCTGTTGCACCCCAAATAAAGAAGTCTTGGAAGGGAACAGAATAATACTGTCGAATTGACCCGTCAGAAAGCTGTGCTGTATGAAAACGATAATTTTTGGGGTCGGTTAAAAAATCTAATGGCACTTCAAATACCTCGGCGACCTCAAATGCGTCAGGTTGAAGTGTGAAGCCGGGTTTAATTAAAGCGGCTACAGGGGTAATGTTAAAACCAGTGCCCGTTCGGTATAACGGTAACTGGCCCACAATATCAATATAGTGGGCAGGCAAACCTGTTTCTTCGACAGTTTCACGAACAGCGGTTGCATGAGGGTTGACGTCAAAGGTTTCAACACGACCCCCAGGAAAACTAACTTGCCCCGCGTGATCATGTAAATGCGCCGTTCGTTTTGTCAGCATGACAGTGATGCCCGTATCACGCAAAACAAATGGTACCAATACTGCCGCTTCAACCCAATGATCTGCCTGCCCTTGAAAACGAATACGTGTCTCTGGGGGCAAATCAAGCTCTGTTTGCCACGGACGACTGAACGTTGAACGCAAAAAATGGGCGTCAAGTATTGTTGCAGGCACCAAGCCCATATGGTTAGAACCCAAAACCCAAGGCTGAGTTTGCGGTTCAAAACTTGGAATGGACTGTTTACTTCGCAACGACTGATTGTGTGGTGACTGTGTCATGGCAAAAATACTTTAAATAACAACAAAACTAAAAGTAAAGCCCTGGCTACGCAGGGCTTTACTTGAACCGATTTGTGCACTGGTTATCTGTGCACTGGTTATTTGTGCAACGATTATCTGTGCACTAATTTCTTTGTGCGCTGATTCTCTGTGCGCTGATTCATTTACTGAATCATGTATCGAAGTTGGCCATGCAACAAAACAAAACTTACGCTGAAACAGCTGCTGGACTAACGCGGCGTACCAGCTTTTCTTTAATACGTGCAGATTTGCCTGACCGATTACGCAGGTAGTAAAGCTTGGCACGGCGAACATCACCACGACGTTTCACTTCAATTGATGAAATTTGAGTTGAGTACAGTTGAAATGTACGCTCTACCGCTTCGCCTGAAGAGATTTTACGAACGATGAAGTTTGAATTTAAACCACGGCTACGACGGGAAATAACAACGCCTTCGTAAGCCTGTACACGCTTACGTGCACCTTCAACCACGTTAACATTGACTACAACGGTGTCACCAGGACCAAACTCAGGCATTGTTTTGCCTTCGGTTAATCGAGCAATTTCTTCTTGCTCAAGAATAGCGATTAAGTTCATTTAGAGCTCCGATATCGTACTCTCGGCTGTTGCAACGCAACGTGTAGACTCAAACGTGTAAAACAAACGAGTAAGAGTCTTTGTCTTTTTACAAGCACCAAACAATTTGGTACCCGCCGCCGGGCAGAGGATATTTAACTAACCCATCATTTTACACAATTTTCAACACATACTAGGCCTACAACCCCATTGCATTTCCAAGCCACATAAAACAAGGCACAATTGCTGCCCAAATAGCGACAGCGAATAAATCACCCGTAAGAGTGGGCTGACGAGAAATACTACGAGAACGGTTACTTAAGGTGTAGTTTTGGCTGTTGCCTTGATTTTGACAAAGCGAATGGCCTAGGTCGCGACCTAAGGTTTTGCCTTGGTTATTGCCTTGGTTGTTGCCTTGGTTATTGCGTAAATCGTTAAACTTTGCACTGAATAGTGACTTGCTTGATGCCGAAGAAATAGATGCGAAACGAGCTATATGTGTTGCTTGCATGATAATTACCCTCAGTACTGTTGATATGTAACACTACTGTACATAAAAACAGTACTGTATGCAAGCACAGTTACAATTGTTTTGTTATTTCTGGCACCGCTTCGAACAGATCAGCCACTAAACCATAATCAGCCACCCCAAAAATAGGGGCCTCGGCATCTTTGTTAACAGCAACAATCACTTTTGAATCTTTCATGCCAGCTAAATGTTGAATCGCGCCTGAAATACCCACAGCAATGTAGAGTTGGGGGGCCACAATTTTGCCTGTTTGTCCAACCTGCCAGTCATTTGGGGCATAACCCGCATCAACGGCTGCACGCGAGGCACCCAAAGCCGCGCCAAGTTTGTCGGCTAAGGGGTGGAGCACCTTGAAGTTTTCAGCACTACCCATGCCTCGACCACCCGACACAACCATGCGCGCACCTGCAAGCTCTGGGCGGTCGCTGGTTGCCAACTCGCGACTGATAAAGTTAGACAAATCACTTGCGGTAACGGCAGTAACTGACTCAACTACACCACTACCACCTTGATTTGACAAGGCATCAAATGCGGTGGTTCGAACCGTAATGACCTTGACGGCATCTGACGATTTCACCGTTGCAATCGCATTACCTGCGTAAATTGGGCGCTGAAAGGTGTCAGCGTCTTCTACTGAAATGATGTCAGAAATTTGTGCAACATCAAGTGTGGCTGCAACACGTGGAGCCACGTTTTTACCTGACGCTGTTGAAGGGAACAAAATATGACTGTGGCCCGCGGCCACATGCAATACTTGTTGCGCTAAGTTTTCAGCCAAACCATCAGCAAGGGCTGGTGAATCAGCCAATAATACTTTTTTAACACCTTCAGATGCGGCAATTTGTGCAGCCATGCCTGCAAGGCCAGCACCCGCACCAGCCACTAAAACATGAACGTCAGGGTTGATTCTGACGGCTGCTGCGATGGCATTGAAAGTTGCACTTTTAACGTGAGCGTTATCGTGTTCAGCTATGACGAGTATAGACATTTTTAAACCACCTTTGCTTCGTTTTTGAGTTTGTCAACCAACGCGGCCACATCAGGCACCTTAATGCCTGCGGAACGTGCGGGGGGGTCAGTCACTTTTAGAGTAGAAAGACGTGGTGCAGGATCAACACCCAAAGACTCTGGCGTAACAATATCAAGCTGCTTTTTCTTGGCCTTCATGATGTTAGGCAGCGTGACATAGCGAGGCTCATTTAAGCGTAAATCAGTTGTAATAATGGCTGGCAATTTAATTTTGATAGTTTCAAGACCGCCATCAACTTCCCGGGTAACCACTGCAAAACCATCAGCCACGTCAACTTTACTGGCAAATGTAGCTTGTGGCCAACCGAGTAAAGCAGCTAGCATTTGACCGGTTTGATTCGCGTCGTCGTCAATAGCTTGCTTGCCGAGAATAATTAAATCAGGCGTTTCTTTTTCAGCAATTGATTTTAATAATTTAGCCACCGCTAAGGGCTGTAACTCAACATCTGTTTGCACCAAAATACTTCGGTCTGCACCAATGGCCATAGCGGTGCGCAAGGTTTCTTGGCATGCGATAGGACCGCAGGAAATAGCGATCAGCTCAGTGGCTACGCCCTTTTCTTTCAGGCGAGTGGCCTCTTCTATGGCAATTTCATCAAACGGGTTCATCGACATTTTAACGTTTGCAATATCTACGCCAGTCTGGTCTGATTTCACACGTACTTTAACGTTATAGTCAACAACGCGTTTAACTGGAACCAACACCTTCATTGCTTTCTCCGGGCTGCGATTTAAATTAATACATTAGTTTACAGCTTAGATAACGCTTTAATATGCGAAACCACACTTCTACCTAATGCTGACAGGTTATAACCACCCTCTAAAGCACTGACCACTCGCCCTTGAGCGTATTGGTCTGCAACAGCCACTATTTGCTCGGTTAACCAAGCATAATCAGCCTCAACCAAGCCCAATTGAGCAATATCATCTTCACGGTGGGCATCAAAGCCTGCTGAAATGAGCACCAATTCAGGTTGATGTTCAGCTAATCTGGGTAGCCACTGTTCAGTTACCAATTGACGCACAACATGACCAGTCGAATAGGCTGGCACAGGCACGTTGACCATATTGGGGGCTGGGTCGTGAACGCCACAGTCAGGAAACAGCGGATACTGAAAAAAACTGCACATCAGCACACGAGAGTCGTGGGCAAAAATTGATTCAGTACCGTTGCCATGGTGCACATCAAAATCAATAATCGCAATACGCTGCAAACCATGTTTTTCAATAGCGTGCAACGCTGCAACAGCGATATTATTGTAAAAACAAAACCCCATCGCTTTTTCGCGTGAAGCATGATGGCCAGGTGGTCGCACTGCGCAAAAAGCTGTTGTGGCTTCTTTTGCCATCACGGCATCAACTGCCGACACCACTGCACCCGCAGCATAACGAGCTGCTTTGAGGGTGTGGGGGTTCATAACGGTATCACCATCTATTTCATGATAACCCGACTCGGGCAACCATTTTTGCAACAGTGTTTGATACTGATTAGGGTGAACACGCGACAATGAATGAACGTCAACAGGCTCGAAGTCTTGATTTTCTTTCAAGTAAGACAAAAGACCGCTTGATAGCAGTTGATCTGAAATCGCGTCTAATCGCTCAGGACACTCGGGGTGACCTGGCCCCATTTCATGCAATTTGCAGCTGGGGTGAGTAATATATAGTGTCTCCATAGGTTTATTATGTCTAAATATTCATCGTTTGCGCAACTTTTAATTCAACGTGGCTTGATCAGTGTCTCGTTTTTGCTGACTTTAACGGCCTGTTCTAGCGTTGATCACCCTCAAAGTTCAAAGCAGGCTAACGAACAAACCGCGCCTGTTAACTTAACTCAGGCATCTCAAGAGGCTACTTTAGCCCGCGCTAACAAAGCCACAGTAGCACGGCCTGTTCGGGCTGAAGTCAAACCAAACCCCAGTATTGCCCCAACCTCTTGGCAGAATTCATCTGTGGCTGATTTTGCCAAAAAAACTGCTCTTGACAGGGGTATTCCTTTGGCTAAAGTGCAGTTTATATTGGGCCAAGCCCGTTATCAAAGTACGGTCGCAAGGCTCATGACGCCACCGCCACCCGATCGAGCTAAAGCTGTTCGTGATTGGCAAGTTTATCGACAACGCTTTGTGGAACCGATTCGTATTCGAGGCGGTGTAGCGTTTATGCAAACGCATGCTCAAACACTGCAAAAAGCAGAAGACATATACGGTGTACCCGCTGAATTGATTGCAGCCATCATTGGCATTGAAACCCTTTATGGAAGCAATATGGGTGACTTTAAGGTGCTTGATGCATTGAGCACATTGGCGTTTCATTACCCGCCCCCGATTCGCCCTGATCGGGTCAAACTATTTCAAGATCAACTTGCCGATTTAATTGAACTTGATATGGCGGGCAAAATAGATGCCAGCACCCAACTGGGGTCGTTCGCAGGTGCGATCGGTATTCCGCAATTTATGCCAGGCAGTATTTTGCGCTACGCTGTTTCTGCGCAAGCCAAACAGCGCATTGATTTATCAAACAATTTTGATGACGCCATTTTATCGGTAGCAAACTTTTTGGTTCAACACGGCTGGGTCAAGGGGTTAGCAATATATGCGCCCATTTCGGCACCACCTGATGCTGCTAAATGGGTTGATGGGGGCTTAACGCCCTATTTAAAGTGGTCTGAACTTGAAGCAGCCGGCTCTAAACCTTTGACAGCTTCTACTGTTGCAGTTTTGGCCGTGGGTGCAGGTTTGGCCCCCTCAAAAGTCAACGTTTCTGGCGTTAAAGCGCCGCAGACTTTAAGCACAGTTAAGTGGCAAGACCACTTATTAGGTGTAATCGATCTAGCCCTACCTAAACAAGACACCGTGGCATACCGAGTGGGTACACCAAATTTTTTTGTCATTACACAATATAACCGCAGCTACTTTTATGCCAGCGCTGTAGCCGACTTAGCGCAAGCGATTAATGCATCGAAGTGATTGAATATTGTTCTACTGTAAATTCATGCATCGAAGTGATTGAAGATTGCACTACTAGAATTTAATGCATCAAAGTGATTGCATATCGGTTAATTGATAATCAAAATTAAGTGTTGAACACTCCAGTTGATAGATACCGATCGCCACGGTCGCACACGATTGACACAATGGTGGCATTTTGAACTGATTGGGCAACACGCATTGCTGCTACGAACGCACCTGCAGCTGAAATGCCTGCAAAAACACCCTCTTCTGCGGCCATTTGACGTGCCATAGCTTCAGCTTCTTTTTGCTCAATCGTTTCAAATTGATCAACCAATGAAGCATCATAAATTTTAGGCATATAGGCTTCAGGCCATTTTCTAATGCCGGGAATTTGAGAGCCCTCAGCGGGTTGCGCACCAATAATTTGAATGGCTGGGTTGCGTGATTTTAAATATCGCGCTACACCCGTAATGGTACCCGTCGTACCCATAGCACTTACAAAATGAGTAATTAAACCGTTTGTTTGTTGCCAAATTTCAGGCCCCGTTGTTTCAAAATGCGACAAGGGGTTGTCAGGGTTTGAAAACTGGTCAAGTACCTTACCTTTACCTTGTGCTTGCATATCGCCCGCCAAGTCACGCGCATATTCCATACCGCCTTGACTTGCAGGTGTCAAAATTAACTCAGCACCATAGGCAGTCATGGCGGCACGCCGCTCAATTGATAAATTGTCGGGCATGATCAAAATCATGCGATAACCCCTCATCGCTGCCACCATAGCCAAAGCAATACCTGTATTGCCACTGGTGGCTTCAATGAGCGTGTCGCCCGGTTTGATTTCACCACGCGCTTCTGCGTTTCGAATCATGTATAGCGCCGGCCTATCTTTCACAGAACCAGCAGGGTTATTGCCCTCAAGCTTACCTAATAAAACATTACCTCGTGGTGCACCCGCAATACCCGGTATGCGTTGAAAAGCAACCAAGGGGGTGTTACCCACTGTATGTTCAAGGGTTTGATGCGTCATGATCAATCAACCATATTTCAGGAGTAATGGGGGGCATGGCGGCAGATTGAGCTTTTGAAGCCCTTGTCGCCCGCGCTATATTCTTTGTTACTGAAGTTGATTTTAACGCGCCTGACTTAAGCGTGTTGATACGCACTGAGTTTGAAAGGTAGGGTTCGATCTCATTAGCGTTTGAACTGGGTACCAACCCGGGCGTTAAGCCAACAGCGGAACCAACAGTTGGACCAACTTTTAAACCCGCAGCTTTGAAGCGATCGATGCGTTTGGAACCCACACCACTGACACGTTCTGCCAAATTATCAAGTGACTCAAAAGGGCCACGCGCCCTTTCAGCCACAATACGTTGAGCCATTTTTGGCCCTACACCTGAAATACTTTGTAACTCATCTACCGATGCATGGTTCAAGTCTAGCGCCCATGCCTGTGGTGAAAATTGTAAAAGAATGATCAATAGTGATTGACGTACGATTGTAAATATTGAGCATTTCATGGCAAATTAACCCTTGTTTAAAGAGCTCAATAGTGCCAAACAACTTGAATAAATAAAGCGCCAGTGTAGACGTTTAGCGACGCGTATTAATACGAATCGATGTTACCCGATACCTAAGTTACGTTAGGTACTTTAATAATCAAGCGCATGAGTCGTGCGAAGGTATTAATTTGATAATGCGAACAGCTAATTAACGTTGAGCCAACCAATTGCGAGCATAATGTGCCACACCGGTTTGAACACTTTGCATAGGTGCGGCAAAGCCGCTACCTCGAAGCGCAGTGACATCGGCTTGGGTGTAGCTTTGGTAACGTCCTTTGAGGTCCTCTGGAAACGGTACATAACGCAAGAAACCTTGGCGAACCAGTTCGCTTTGAGGCATGGTTTTTTCACCGAGCGACTCGCGCAAGGTATTCACCACGGTTACTGCCACATCATTGAATGGTTGAGCCAGGCCCGTTCCACAATTAAAAATACCACTGATCTCGGGGTGATCTAAAAAGTGTAAGTTAATTGCCACCACATCACTGACAGCGATGAAGTCACGCATTTGGCCACCATTTTCGTAGCCATTCCAACCCTCAAATAAGCGAACATGACCTTCGGCCATGAACTGCTGCATATTATGAAACGCAACAGACGCCATACGGCCTTTGTGTTGTTCTTGAGGACCATAAACATTGAAGTAACGCAAGCCTACAACCTGTGCTGTCAA
>JBDNHM010000115.1:0-14490 GCA_041688825.1 Burkholderiaceae bacterium
ACCAACGGCCCAGATTGCGATGTATTGGTGGTTTACGCTAAAACTGATCTACAAGCGGGTGCGAAAGGCATCACTGTTTTTATTGTTGAAAAAGGCATGCCCGGTTTTTCTGTTGCACAAAAGCTCGACAAGTTAGGTATGCGCGGTTCACACACCGGCGAACTGGTATTTAAAGATGTTCGGGTTCCCGCAGAAAATATCGTTGGCGAAATTGGTGGCGGTGTGAAGGTATTAATGAGTGGCCTCGACTACGAACGCGCAGTGTTGGCGGCTGGCCCACTTGGCATTATGCAAGCGTGCATGGATGTCGTCATGCCATACGTGCACGATCGCAAGCAGTTCGGGCAATCAATTGGTGAGTTTCAATTGATACAGGGCAAAGTGGCTGATATGTATACCACCTTGCAAGCTTGCCGAGCATATTGCTACGCCGTGGGTCGCCAGTTAGATGCATTGGGTAGCCAGCACGTCAGACAAGTCAGAAAAGATGCCGCAGGCGTTATTCTCTACACCGCAGAAAAAGCCACCTGGATGGCGGGTGAAGCGATACAAATATTGGGTGGCAATGGCTACATCAACGAATACCCAGTGGGTCGTTTTTGGCGCGATGCCAAACTGTATGAAATCGGTGCAGGCACCTCAGAAATTCGCCGTATGTTGATTGGCCGTGAACTGTTTATGGAAACAAAATAATGAGTAACCTAGATCAAGACCCTATCGTTATTGTGTCGGCTGCACGAACTCCCTTGGGTTCATTTCAAGGCATTTTTTCAAGCGTAGTAGCGACTGAGCTGGGTTCTGTAGCGATTCGAGCCGTAGTTGAGCGTGCAGGTTTAAAGCCCGAGCAGGTTGACGAAGTCATTATGGGCTGCGTGTTACCTGCAGGTTTGGGTCAAGCACCCGCTAGGCAAGCAACGCTTGGTGCAGGGCTTCCTTTATCGGTGGGTGCGACCACCGTTAATAAAGTATGTGGCTCAGGTATGCGTGCCATGATGACGGCTCACGATGCTTTGCTAGCTGACTCTGCCCAAATCATGGTGGCGGGTGGCATGGAAAGCATGACCAATGCCCCCTACATGTTGGCCAAAGCCCGAGCAGGCTACCGCATTGGTCACAGCCAAATGTTTGACCATATGATGATGGACGGCTTAGAAGACGCGTACGACAAAGGCCGTTCGATGGGTACCTTTGGAGAAGAGTGTGCAGAACACTATCATTTCAGTCGTGAGGCCCAAGATGCATTTGCCACAGAGTCGGTCAAGCGCGCCCAAAAAGCCAATGCAGACGGCAGTTTTAAGGCTGAAATTGCTGCAGTAACAGTCAGCTCACGTGCGGGCGATGTGGTGGTTGAGGTTGACGAGGGGCCAGGCAAAATCAAGATAGAAAAAATGACTACCCTTAAGCCTGCGTTTAAAAAAGACGGCACCATCACGGCAGCTTCATCATCGTCAATCAATGATGGTGCTGCAGCACTTGTAATGATGAAAGCTTCAACAGCCAAACGCTTGGGCCTTAAACCACTTGCCAAAATGTGTGGTCATGCAACGTTTGCGCATGCCCCAAATTGGTTTACAACCGCCCCTGTGACATGTGTAGAACGCCTACTCAAAAAGAACGATTGGTCAGTCGATAGTGTTGATTTGTGGGAAATAAATGAAGCCTTTGCGGTAGTGCCCATGGCCGCTATGCATGACTTAAAAATTCCACATGAAAAAGTCAATGTGCACGGCGGCGCCTGCGCCTTAGGGCACCCTATCGGTGCATCTGGTGCACGTATCGTGGTGACGTTATTACACGCTTTAAAAAATCGAGGTTTAAAGCGCGGCGTGGCAACGCTGTGCATTGGCGGCGGTGAAGCCACGGCAATAGGTGTTGAATTGTTAGACCAATAAGCACTGCTTATACATGTCAATGAACCAAAGAGATGTAGCCAAAGAGATGTAGCCAAAGTGATGCAACTGAAGTGCCGTAACCGAAGTGAATTTGAATTCAATGCATCACTCAACCTTAGCGCCTAAAGACTAGACTGGAATAAACCATGCCCATTATTGAGTCAGCATTAAACCCGCGAAGCGATGAATTCAAGAACAATTCAGCCGCTATGGTTATTTTGATCGATGACTTAAAAGCTAAGCTGCAAAAAATTGCGCTAGGGGGCGGCGAGCCGGCACGCCAAAAACATATTGGTCGTGGCAAACTGTTGCCTCGAGATCGTATTGCATTGCTGCTTGACCCCGGCACACCTTTCTTAGAGTTTTCACCTTTCGCCGCTTACGACGTTTACAAAGATAAAAGTGGTGAAGACGCTGCACCCGCAGCGGGCATCATTACTGGCATGGGCTGTATCAGTGGTCAAGAGTGTGTCATCGTTTGTAACGATGCGACGGTCAAGGGTGGAACCTATTTTCCATTAACCGTAAAAAAACATTTGCGCGCACAAGAAATTGCTGATCAAAACGAATTACCTTGCGTCTATTTGGTTGATTCGGGTGGTGCAAACTTACCTACTCAAGACGAGGTGTTTGCAGATCGCGATCATTTTGGCCGAATATTTTTTAACCAAGCCAATATGTCAGCCAAAGGCATTTCACAAATCGCGATTGTGATGGGGTCTTGCACGGCTGGCGGTGCGTATGTGCCCGCGATGAGTGATGAAAGCATTATCGTAAAAGACCAAGGCACCATATTTTTAGCCGGCCCACCCTTAGTCAAGGCCGCCACCGGTGAGGTGGTCAGCGCTGAAGACTTGGGCGGTGCTGATGTGCATACCCGTTTATCTGGTGTAGCTGATCACTTTGCGCAAAGCGATGCCCATGCTTTGTTGATTGCACGTCAAATTGTAGGCCACTTAAATAAGTCTAAGCCCACGCCTTTAAATCGACGGGCCCCTGTGGCACCGCAACACCCTGCCCAAGAGTTGTACGGCATTATTCCAACCGACACCCGTAAACCATTTGACGTCAGAGAGATTATTGCGCGCTTAGTTGACGGCTCAGTATTTGATGAGTTTAAGGCGCGGTTTGGCACCACTTTAGTGACTGGTTTTGCACACCTTGATGGTTACCCCGTTGGTATCATCGCAAACAACGGCATTTTGTTTTCTGAGAGTGCACTGAAAGGCGCACACTTTATTGAACTGTGTTGCCAGCGCAATATTCCCCTTGTATTTTTACAAAATATTACCGGCTTTATGGTGGGCCGTAAATATGAAAACGAAGGTATTGCTCGCAATGGTGCCAAAATGGTGACAGCAGTTGCCACGGCACAAGTACCTAAGTTCACCGTTATTATCGGCGGCTCATTTGGCGCCGGCAATTACGGTATGTGTGGCCGGGCATACAGCCCACGTATGCTCTGGATGTGGCCTAACGCCCGCATCTCAGTCATGGGTGGTGAGCAAGCTGCCAGTGTATTAGCCACGGTGCGTCGTGACGCCTTAGAGGCGCAAGGTAAAACGTGGTCAGTCGAAGATGAGCAGGCTTTTAAAGACCCCATTCTTAATCAATACGAAACACAAGGCCACCCTTACTTTGCCAGCGCACGCCTGTGGGACGATGGCATTATCGACCCCTGCGATACGCGCCAAGTATTAAGTTTAGGTATCTCGGCCAGTTTGAATGCCCCCATTAAACCCACGCGGTTTGGTCTTTTCAGGATGTAATCTCATGATAAACAAAATATTGATCGCCAATCGGGGTGAAATTGCTTGTCGTATTGCGCGTACATGTCGTGAGTTGGGTATTGCAACGGTAGCTGTTTATTCAGATGTTGACCGTCATTCAGCCCATGTTGCCGACTGCGATGAGGCTGTTTATTTAGGGGGCAACACACCCCAAGAAAGTTACTTGAAAGCTGACCGTATTATTGAAGCAGCAAAAAAAACAGGTGCACAGGCCATTCATCCGGGCTATGGTTTTTTATCTGAAAACGCAAACTTTGCACAAGCGTGCGTTGATGCAGGGCTCATATTTATTGGTGCACCCGCGTCATCAATTCGTGCAATGGGTTCAAAGTCTGCCGCTAAAACGTTGATGGCATTAGCCAAGGTGCCTTTGGTGCCCGGCTATCACGGTGACAATCAAGATGCCGCATTTTTAAGAGAGCAAGCTGACCATATTGGCTACCCTGTTTTATTAAAAGCCTCAGCGGGTGGGGGGGGTAAAGGCATGCGCGTCGTCACACAAAGCACAGATTTTTTAGCGGCTCTCGAATCGTGTAAACGCGAGGCCATACACAGTTTTGGTGACGATAAAGTTTTGGTTGAGCGTTATGTCAGTCGACCCCGTCACATTGAAGTACAAGTTTTTGCAGATCAGCATGGCCAATGCGTTTATTTATTTGACCGTGATTGTTCAGTACAACGTCGCCATCAAAAGGTAATGGAAGAAGCCCCCGCTCCACAAGTTAGCGACACCATGCGAGAAGCCATGGGGCAGTCAGCAGTAAACGCGGCACGCGCTGTTCAGTATGAAGGCGCTGGCACCATCGAGTTTATTGTGCAGGCTGACGAACAGGGTCAGGCAGAACATTTCTTTTTTATGGAAATGAACACCCGCCTGCAAGTTGAACACCCCGTTACAGAAATGATTACAGGTCAAGACTTGGTGGCATGGCAAATAAAAGTTGCCGCTGGTGAGCATCTACCTTTGCAGCAATCTGAATTACGCGTGAATGGCCACGCGATTGAAGTGCGTTTGTATGCTGAAAACCCAGACAACCAATTTTTACCCTCTATTGGTCATTTGTCGACATTGGTTATGCCTGCTCCGATTGACGGTCGCTTGCGCATCGACACAGGCGTAAGAGCGGGCGACGATATCAGCCCTTATTACGACCCCATGATCGCAAAAATGATTACTTGGGGCCTAGACCGAGACAGTGCACGGTCACAGATGGCACGCGCTTTAGAGCACACCCATATTTTGGGGGTCACCACCAACGTACCCTTTCTGTATCGTTTAATAAATTGTGAAGCGTTTTCTAAGCCTTTATTAAGCACCGGGTTGATTGAGCAAAATATTGACACGTTATTGCCCCCTTCACCGCACGTTGACTGTGTTGACTTAGCCGCATTAGTTGCCGACCAATTGCAGCGCGAAGCCGTACCCCCTGCACATCGAGTGCGTGAAGCCAACTCGCCTTGGCAGCGCACACAAGGCTGGTTAACCAACGGCACGCAAATGCGAACACTGGCGTTTGACATGGGCGGTGAAATACCTGAAAGCGTGGTGTTGCAATATGAGCCGCTCACCTTGCACGTTCAAGGTCAAGCCTACCCTTGGTCTTATCACGTTGATGCTCAAGCGAGTGCGCAGCAAAATGAAACCAACCAATCAACCCAGCCCCACTACGCATTTCAAACCGGTCAAAACTTACGTATTGAAATTGGGGGTGCACAGCACGAGCTGGCTGTATTTGCGGAAGCTTCAACGCCACGATTGCGTCATCTTTTTAGAACGGGGCAACACCGCAAATGCGAATACCTTGACCCATTGCATATTAAGCTTGACGACCATAAAAGTGCCGGTAAACTCACCGCACCCATGCCAGGTAAAGTCGTCAGCATTCAGGTACAGTTAGGTCAGCGTATTGCAAAACATGCCCCCTTGCTTGTGATTGAAGCCATGAAAATGGAACACACCATCACGGCACCTTTTGAGGGCATTGTTCAAGCCATACATTATGAACAAGGTGAACAAGTTGCAGAGGGCATTGAGTTGCTCACATTTGTTCCTGTTATAGCTGAGCCAACATGATTGAAAATCGGTTACCAAAAAAAGTTAAGCTGGTAGAAGTAGGCCCTCGAGATGGCTTGCAAAATGAAAAAGACTTTGTTGCCAACGATACGAAAATTGAACTGGTCAATCGTCTGACGCAAGCTGGGTTGCCCAACATTGAAGCCGCGGCTTTTGTTTCGCCTAAATGGGTGCCACAAATGGCGGGCAGTGACGCCGTGATGGCGGGCATTCAGCGCCGCTCTGGCACTTTATATTCAGTATTGGTGCCCAATATGCAAGGCTACGAAAAGGCCTTGGCAGCAGGTGCTAATGAAGTTGTGATTTTTTCTTCTGCGTCTGAAGCTTTTGCGCAGAAAAATATCAATTGCAGTATTGACGAATCAATCGCTCGCTTTGAGCCGGTTGCACGGGCTGCAAAACGCGACGGCATTCGTTTGCGTGGCAGCATACCCTGTTCGTTAGGTTGCCCTTATCAAGGTGACGTGACACCGAGCCAAGTTGTTTATGTTGCTCAAAAAATGACCGACCTAGGCTGCGATGAAATTGATATTGCCGACACAATCGGTGTGGGCACCGCAGGGCGCGTTAAAGTCTTATTTGAAACGTTGCAAATAGCTCTGCCGACTGCACAGTTTTCAGGCCATTTTCACGACACTTACGGGCAAGCGTTAACCAATATTTATGCTGCACTTGAAGTGGGCATAAGCATTTTTCACTCGTCAATTGCAGGCTTGGGTGGTTGCCCTTATGCAAAAGGCGCAACCGGCAATGTAGCCACTGAAGATGTGGTTTACTTATTAACCGGTTTGGGTATTGAAACGGGCATAAAGTTTGAAGAAATTGCCCGTATTGGTGCGTTCATAACCCAAGCGATTGATCGCCCTAATCATTCACGTGCAGGTAAAGCGTTTATGGCCAGTCAACATAGCTAAGCATAAGTTCGGGCATCTTCAATTAAAAGCCCGTCACTAGCCAAAGAGTCAGGTTTTGCAAATTCAACCACAGCACGCAGTTTCGTAATTTCACGGGTTGAATGAGCAATGGCTTGACTGAGTGCGACTAAATCAATTGCTACGTTAGGTTGAATCTCGCAGTGAATCGTCATGCATTCACTGGCGATGTTACCGGTCACAATCACACGGGCTTTTTTAATTTCAACATGTTTGCGAATGATGTCACTGACTTGCCCAGGGTGTACAAACATGCCTTTAATTTTAGTGGTTTGATCAGCACGACCCAACCAACCTTTAATGCGTGTATTGGTTCGACCGCAAGGCGCTGCTAAAGACAAAGACTGCATATCAATTGCTGACAAATCGCCTGTACCAAATCGTACTAACGGGTAAATTTGGTTAAATACTGTGACAACCACTTCGCCAATTTCACCTGGCTCAACAAGTTTATGACCATTTGGTTCAACAATTTCGAGCACAATATCTTCGTCAATAATCATGCCACTTGATGTTTTGATGAGTGCGGGCGACTCATACGCAATCAAGCCAAGATCAGCCGTTGCGTAAGCTGACAACACGGTGAGCCCGCGGGCTTCAAACCATTGTCGTAACGACGGGGGTAAGGCTTCTCCTGACACCATCGCTTTAGTAAGGCACGATGAATCAAGGCCCAGTTCATCGGCTTTTTCGAGTATTAATTTTAAGAAAGACGGTGTACCCGTATAAGCATTGGGCTTTAGATGCGCTAACGTTTGCGCTTGCAACTCAGTTTGGCCTACGCCGGCAGGAAAGACACAACACCCAAGGGCGTGCGCAGCACCTTCCATCATCCACGCACCGGGCGTGAAATGGTAAGAAAACGTGTTGTGAACTAAATCACCCGATTTAAAACCTGCTGCACGCAGTGACCGTGCAAGGCGAAAACCGTCAATTTCATGACCCTGTGGTTCATAAATAGGGCCAGGGGATTGAAAAATACGTCTTAAATTTTCAAGAGGTAGGGCATTCATGCCACCAAAGGGCGGGGCTTGTTTTTGTTTTTTGGTTAAATCAGATTTACGCGTTACGGGCAATGTCGCCAGCAACTCACGGGTCGTAATCGTTAAGGGGTCAGTCGATTGTAAAAGCTCACTAAAGTAAGGCGTATGGGCTTTTGCAAAAGCAATTTGTTGTGGTAGACGCGACATTAAATCTCGTTCACGTTCACTATGCTGTCGACACTCACGTGGATCAAGAGGGGTCATAGGTTACTCACGATAGCCAGCGTTTTCGGCGTCGGTACGATTTAACATCTTTAAATGATTTGCGTTGTGCATCATCTTTGGTTGATATACCTAAATAAAATTCTTTGACGTCTTCGTTATCTCGCAGATCGACAGCGGCCCCGTCCATTACGATACGGCCATTTTCTAAAATATAACCATAGTCGCAGTACTTTAAAGCTACTGAGGTGTTTTGTTCAGCTAGTAAAAAACTGACTTGCTCACGTTGGTTAAGGCCTTTAACGATTTCAAACACTTCCTCAACAAGCTGCGGGGCAAGCCCCATTGACGGCTCATCGAGCAATACCATTTCTGGTCTAGCCATCATCGCGCGACCAATGGCGCACATTTGTTGTTCGCCGCCAGAGGTGTAAGCAGCTTGAGATTTTCGGCGTGTTTTAAGACGAGGAAAATATTCATAAATTTTTTCAAGATCTTGATTGATCTCACTACGGCTGGCTTTGCGGGTGTAGGCACCTGTTAATAAATTATCTTCGATTGATAAGTGGGCAAAACAGTGTCGACCCTCCATCACCTGAATCACCCCTCGGGTAACCAGTTCGTTGGGTGACAGGTTGTCGATACGATCGCCTTTGTACTGAATGTTGCCTTTGGTGACATCACCCCGTTCGGCACTCAATAAATTTGAAATGGCTTTTAGGGTGGTTGATTTGCCGGCACCGTTGGCACCGAGTAACGCAACCACTTTTCCCTTTGGCACTTCAAGCGAGACCCCTTTGAGCACGAGAATTACGTGATCGTAGATAACCTCAATATTGTTGACGGCAAGTAAGGGTGATGTCATGAAAAGTAATTTCCGTTTTTAGTCTGGTAAGCAACCGGGGGTGATGCCTTTTTCGGCTGCATACTTGGCGGCTGAAGCTTTGAACATGGGGTGGAAAACAGCCTTGTTACCTTCTATCCAGTCAGAAACCATCACCCACTTGGTGCCGTCCCACTGCTGAATACGAATTTTGCCTGAACCTTCGTGATTTTCGCACGAGGTTTTGACTTCAGGTAACAAGCCCGTCGCACCTAACTGTGCCAAACGCGCATTGGTCAAATCGAGGTTCTCAAATGCCCAACGCATGTCTTTACCGCTCATGACTTTGCCTTTGCCATACTTGTCTTGAGCAATGCGAATCGCCTCAACCGTAATAACTGCCGCTGACACACCACGGTTATACAAAATGGTACCGATTTTTGCTGGGTCATTCATGTTGCCTTTGCCGGCACCGTAAACAACTTTTTCAATATCGGCGATCAAAGGCACCTCCTTACCGCTCACGTTCCACGTGGCGCTCATATAGCCTTTTGAAGCGGCGCCTGCGGGTATGACGTCTTCTTCAGAGCCCGCCCACCATGAACCAATAATGCGGTCACGCGGGAAGCCAACTTTCTGTGCCGCTTTGATAGCGGTTTGGTTCATCACACCCCAGCCCCAGAAAATAACGTAGTCTGGTTTTTCTTGGCGAATTTTGAGCCACTGTGCACCTTGCTCGTTACCGGGTGGTGCGACAGGCACTAACACTAAGCTGAAATCATTCAGTTTGGCTTCTTCGGTCAAGGCCACTAACGCTTCTTTGCCGTAAGCTGAGTCGTGATATAAAAATGCAATTTTCTTACCTTTAAGTGAACCTTTATTTTTTGAAGCTAAAAATTTAATAATGGCTGAAGCTTGCATTTGGTATGTGGTGACCAGCGGGAAAGCATAAGGAAAAACCGAGCCGTCAACTGCGTCGGTACGACCATAACCCATCATGACTAAAGGTACTTTGTCGGCTTGGGTTTTTTCTAAAATACCGTATGAAATACCCGTCGACATCACATGCAAAGCGGTACCATTTGAAGTGCCAGCATTAGATTTAAGTCGTTCGTAACACTCAACACCCTTGGCATTGTTGTATTCGGTTTCGCACTCTTCCCACGACAATTTGACGCCGTTGACGCCACCGTCTTTAATGTTGACATAATTTAAGTAATCAATAAAACCGCCATAAAAAGCCTGCCCATTGGGGCCGTATGGCCCTACCCTAAAGGTAGGTAATGCAATAAATTGGTCTTCTGCCATGACGGGGGTTGTGGCTGCGGCCCCCACCAGCGTTAAGGCCGATAGGCAAATGGCTTGCCATGCTTTTTTAAATTTCAACATTGTGTCTTCTCCATACCTTTAATAGTTTTATGTATGAGTTACTCTTTTTGTGGACAATTTTCCCACCTTGCTTCAAGCATAGACCGCATTAAAAATAGCGAGTTGTCATTTAATTGACAATTAAGGGGAAGCCCCTATGTCATGATAATGACTCTCCTTCAGGCCAAGGTTGAGCTAATAATAAAGTGCTGAACAAGTCTCATCCTTTTGTACCGATCTCCAAAATTCAACAGTCTTCGAACAACAACCATCATTTATAAGAGAAAAATGCAATGAATCAAGTCGCTGCCCCCACAGATTTAGCACCCGCTGTTGCGCTCTATATTGATGGCAAAATGGTCCAATCAAAAACAGCGCATTGGCGCAACCTAGTAAACCCAGCGACGCAAGAAATCATTGGTCGAGTGCCGTTTGCCACGCCGCAAGAAGTCAACGCCGCCGTAGCCAGTTCAGCCAAGGCATTTGAAACATGGCGCAAAACACCTATTGGGGCGCGTGCCCGTATTTTCTTAAAGTATCAGCAGCTCATTCGCGAGAATATGCAAGCGCTTGCTTTGATCTTAACGACCGAGCAAGGTAAAACCCTCGCTGATGCAGAAGGCGACGTGTTTCGTGGCCTAGAAGTGGTTGAGCACGCCGCAGGTATTGGCAATTTACAGTTGGGTGAATTGGCAAACAACGTCGCAAATGGTGTTGATACCTTCACGTTATTGCAGCCTATCGGTGTTTGTGCAGGCATCACACCCTTTAATTTTCCAGCCATGATTCCATTATGGATGTTCCCCATGGCGATTGTGACGGGTAATACTTTTGTGCTCAAACCCTCAGAGCAAGACCCAATGGTCACGATGCGCTTGGTTGAGTTGGCGACTGAAGCCGGTGTGCCACCCGGTGTTTTAAACGTTGTGCATGGCGGTGAAGAAGTGGTTAATGCGATTTGCGATCACCCCACTATTAAGGCCATTTCATTCGTGGGTTCAACCCGAGTGGGTACCCATGTTTACAATCGAGCCACGTTAGCAGGCAAGCGTGTTCAGTGCATGATGGGTGCTAAAAATCATGCCGTCATCATGCCAGATGCCAATAAAGAGCAAACCCTCAACAGCTTAGCGGGCGCCGCCTTTGGTGCTGCCGGCCAACGCTGTATGGCATTGTCGGTCGCGATTATGGTGGGTGACGCAGCCAAGTGGGTACCTGAAATGGTTCAAAAAGCGCAATCTTTAAAAGTGAATGCGGGCATCGAACCCGGGGCTGATTTAGGTCCGCTGGTTTCACCTGAAGCGTATAAGCGCGTTATGAGTTTTATCGATCGCGGCACGCAAGAGGGTGCCACGTTAGAGCTTGATGGCCGTAAAATAAAAGTAGAGGGTTATGGTGAAGGTAACTTCGTAGGGCCCACCATTTTTTCGGGTGTCAAGCCGGGTATGTCAATATATGACCAAGAGATTTTTGGGCCGGTTTTATGCGTTATGTATGCCGATACACTTGAAGAAGCGATTGCAATCACAAACGCCAACCCCAATGGTAACGGCACCGCTATTTTTACCCAGTCAGGGGCTGCTGCACGCAAATTCAAAGAAGATATTGATGTCGGTCAGGTGGGTGTGAATGTGCCTATTCCTGTACCGGTTCCCATGTTTTCTTTTACGGGTTCACGGGCTTCAAAGCTGGGTGATTTAGGCCCATACGGCAAACAAGTGATTGCGTTTTACACCCAAACTAAAACCATTACTGAGCGCTGGTTCGACGACTCCACGACAAGCACAAGTGTCAATACTACAATCAGCTTGAAGTAAACCTTTTTGACCTCGGGTCGTACCCTAACTAAAGGCGCGATGTGGGGTCTCATAATAATGGAGCATCTCGAACATGACATACGAAAATATTTTGTTAGAAACGCATGGCAAAGTGGGTTTGATTACTTTAAATCGCCCCAAAGCCTTAAATGCCTTAAGCCCTGCTTTAACGGTTGAACTAACCCATGCACTCGATCAACTTGAAGCCGATGACAATATTGCGGTGATTGTTTTGACCGGAAGTGAAAAAGCATTTGCAGCCGGCGCAGACATTAAAGCCATGAAAGACTGGTCATATATGGACGTCTACCAAGCCGACTTCATTACCAAAACTTGGGAACGCGTCACGACTTGCCGTAAACCGACCATCGCAGCCGTTGCCGGTTACGCGTTGGGTGGAGGGTGTGAGTTGGCGATGATGTGCGACATGATCATTGCTGCCGATAATGCAAAATTTGGTCAACCTGAAATCACCATTGGCACCATACCGGGTGCGGGTGGCACACAGCGTTTAACGCGTTACATTGGTAAATCAAAAGCGATGGAAATGGCGCTGACAGGTCGCATGATGGATGCGCAAGAGGCCGAGCGAAGTGGTTTAGTCACGCGCGTGGTGCCAGCAGATAAGCTAATGGAAGACGTCATGGCAACAGCCAACAAAATGGCGACTTTTTCTTTGCCTATGTTGATGATGGCTAAAGAAGCCGTCAACATGGCGTATGAAACGACGTTGCGTGAAGGCATTCATTTTGAGCGTCGCATGTTCCACTCAACATTTTCAACTGAAGATCAAAAAGAAGGCATGTCGGCTTTCGCGGAAAAAAGACCGCCTGTTTTTAAAAATAAATAACAACACGCGTGATGTGCTTTAACAATGTACGTTCACGCGTGCTTTTAATGGTGAGTTGTTCATAAGGAATCACGTGATGCGCATTGGTTTTATCGGTTTAGGTAATATGGGTTTGCCTATGGTGAGCAACCTTGTTAAGGCAGGCCACCATTTGGTTGTCTTTGATGTGGTTGAAAAACAGGTGCATGCATTGGTTGAGCAGCACCCCACTCATGTAACTGCTGCGCCCAACATTAAGCGTTTGGCGCAAGGGGGTGATGTCAGCTTACAAACCAATCAACCCCTAGACCTCATCATTACCATGGTGCCTGAGCCGCAACACGTGCGCGCTGTGTATTTAGGCGAGTCAGGTTTGCTTGCAAATCTGACATCACCTTGCTTGTTAATAGACGCCTCAACGATCGACCCACAAACGGCTCGTGAAGTGGCTCAAACGGCCTTTGAAAAAGGGTGCAGCATGCTAGATGCCCCTGTTTCAGGCGGCACCGGTGGTGCCCAAGCAGGCACCTTAACCTTTATGGTTGGGGGCGACGAAGCCGCGTTCGAACAAGCTAAACCCGTCTTGCAAGCGATGGGTAAAAACATTGTGTATTGCGGTGGTAGCGGTAATGGTCAAGTGGCTAAAGTAGCTAACAATATGTTGTTGGCCATTTCAATGATTGGTACCGCTGAAGCGATGTCGCTCGGTGTGTCATTGGGTATGGACCCTAAAGTATTAGCAGGCATAATCAATACCTCAAGCGGACGCTGCTGGAGCTCTGATGTCTACAACCCTTACCCAGGGGTGCTTGACACCGCACCTGCCGCACGGGGTTACACCGGGGGTTTTGGGGCTGACCTGATGCTTAAAGACGTGGGCTTGGCTACAGCCGCAGCTAAAAGCGTTAAGCAAGCCGTACCGATGGGTGCATTAGCTCAACAGCTTTATCAAACCTTTAGCAATCAAGGGCATGGTGGGCTTGATTTTTCAGCCATCATTCAATTGTTAAGCAAAGCTAAATAATTTATTGCCGGAGCATCTCATGTCGTTTCATACCTTAACTGAAGAGCAAATCATGATTCGCGATATGGCGCGTGATTTCGCGCTAAATGAACTCGCCCCGCACGGTGAAAAGTGGGACGAGGCGGGTTGGGTTGACGATGACGTGATTGCGCAAATGGGGCAATTGGGTTTAATGGGTATGACCGTGCCCGAAGAGTGGGGCGGCGCAAACGTTGACTATATTTCGTATGCACTGGCTGTCGAAGAAATCTCTGCCGGCAGTGGGGCAGTCGGTTGCATCATGAGTGTTCATAATTCAGTGGGTTGTGGCCCGATTCAAAACTTTGGCACTGATACACAAAAACAAGCGTGGCTTAAAGCTTTAGCAACGGGTGAGGCGATTGCGTGTTTTTGTTTGACTGAACCGCAAGCGGGTTCAGAAGCGAACAATCTTAAAACGCGTGCTGAACTTAAAGACGGCAAGTGGGTTTTAAATGGTTCCAAACAATTCATCAGTAATGGCAAGCGTGCCAAACTAGCGATTGTTTTTGCGGTAACTGACCCAGCGTTGGGTAAGAAAGGGTTGTCCGCTTTTTTAGTACCCACTGATACACCTGGTTTTATTGTGAGTCGGGTTGAAAAGAAACTCGGTATACGCGCTTCAGACACGTGCGCCATCACCTTTGAAAACTGCACCATTCCTGAAGATCATATGTTGGGCCCACGTGGTAAAGGCCTTGCCATCGCGCTGTCGAAT
>JBDNHM010000012.1:0-4381 GCA_041688825.1 Burkholderiaceae bacterium
GATCGTGACCGCACCCGCTGCATCCACTCCGGTAAAGGCGATCGCGCCACCTGTACCCGCATTCAGACCTAAGTCAAAGGCGCCACCCACGGTACCTCCGAAGGTGATCGCTGCACCTGCTATAGTAGCATTAGTCGTGTCTATAGCGACGTTACCAGTTAAAGTTGTCGCAGAGTTAAAATTAACCAAACCACCACTAGTTACAACGTTACCTTGGTAACTAATTCCACCTGGACCGGTTAGGTTAACTGCACCAGAGCCTGCAGTAATCGTGGCGCCAGGATTAGAAATTACATCATTAGCTAGTAGCGTAATAGTGCCAAGAGAGTTTGTTGTTAAAGTACCCGGCGCAGTAAAAATTATGTCGGAACCATTACCGGTAGTAGTAATAGATATATTACCACCACCCATTGTGGAAATAGCCGCATTAATATTTACTGTACCGACCGCATTAATTGTAAACGCACCACCATTATTAGAGGTTATAGCTGCACCTATAGTTACACCTGAATCGGCTATTAGTGTAAGTGAACTAACAGATGACCAGATAATTGCGTTATTAACTGTAATTGTTCCACCACCAGGCGCGTTAGAGGTAGTAGTCACAATAATGTTGTTAGATAATAGAGAATTTTGAAGGTCAGTTACATTTAGGATAGCTGTATTGTTTGAGGCACCTTCACTCCATGTTGATGAAGATTGATTAAAACCGGCTGAAGTAGAACCTGATGATATTGTTATATCAGTAGGGTCAAGCAGCAATGTGCCGACAGTACCCTTGGGAGCAAGGGTACTGACATTGCCCTGATAGTCTAAATAGCGCTTACCAGACGTTTCTACAAAACCGCCATCACCGCCGTTTACGCCGCCTTTGGCTTCAATTGTGCCGTAGAAACGGGTGGTATCATCTGCCCAAATAATGACTTTACCGCCATTGCCATTATCGGTTGCATTTGCATTAATGGTAGCGTCTTTATCAACGTAGGCGACAGTGGCATTGGCCTCAGGGCCTTTACCTTGAAAATTACCACCAACAAGCACTTCACCGCCACCGGCTGAGCCATCAACGTTAATTGTTGAGCCCGCCATGAGACCCACTTTTTTACCCAGCACCTTGACCGTACCACCTGTTTGACCAGGGCCTGCGCCTGTAGCAATTAATGCGCCTTCATTCGTAACAACACCCTCAGACTCACCACCTAAAGTGATAACGCCGTTACGCTCAGAGACAGAGTTTGCTTCAATCACACCCGTGTTGTTTACAACGGTTGCCATTAAGTCGCCTGCACTGCGCGCACCCAAAATAACTTGACCGCCAGCAGCTTTAATCAAACCACGGTTTTCTGCCAAGGCTGTAACAGCGGCCTTGTCAATATTAAAAGAAATTAGGCCATCTCCTTTAACATCTAAACTAATTTTGTCGCCAGCAGCAAGTGCCACTGTGCCTAAGTTTGCGGTGATCAAACCTTGATTAATGACTTCAGGAGCAAGCAAAGCAACAAAACCACCATTGGCAGTGATCGAACCTTGATTGATGACAGAACCGGCATCGCCACTGTTTTCGAAAACATAATTACCAGACATAAAATTGCTATTGCTAATGTCTAAAGTTGAAGCAACCAAGCTGCCAACGTTGACCTGGGCACCGCTACCAAACATGACGCCACTTGGGTTAACCAAAAACACACGACCATTTGACGTCAGGCTACCCATAATAAATGAGGGGTCTGCGCTGGTCACTCGGTTCAATGCTGCGCTTTGGCTATTTGGCTGCACAAAGTTAACACCTGCGTCTTTGCCGATGTTAAATGACTGCCAATTTACAATCATATTTTGGCTGTTCTGCGTTACCTGCATGTTGCTGCCAGTTGTTGCTATTGAGCCGGCACCACCAACTACAGAACCATTTTGCGGCAAAGCATTTTGATCAATAGCGTAGGCAGGCACGCTAATCATCATTAGCAAGTTTGACAACAGCAGTGAAATGCGTGTCGCACGACGACGCGTGTAAATCATCTTACGGTTATTACTTAAAGGCACAATAATGCATTTGCGGTTAGCTTGCCTACGAAAAGTACGGCAAAGATTTTGTACGCTAGCAAAAAAGTTAGAAGTCATTTTATCGTTGCCTTTAAGTAAACGATTTAGTTGAATTTATAGTAATTAATATTTATAAGATTTATGACAACACAGAATTATTGATCGTATTTAGTATTGCAAAACACCTTGTAGCCAGAAGGTATTTGATTGGTTTAAGCCGTTTACATTTGAGCCGTATACGTTAACTGATTGGCTCGTACCGATTGTGCGCGCCCATGTAAGATTCAAGTAAAAGCGATCATTAATCGTTGCTTTAAAACCTATACCTGCACCTTGTAAAGTTGTGTTTTGGCTTAAAGCTTGACCTGTGCGTGGGTTAGGCTGATTCCAGTTGTTCCAAGTATTTTTGAATAACTGTACAGTTCCGATGTCATAAAAACCATATGCCGTAATAGCACCAATGGGGCTATTATCAAGTATCTTTTGATGTAGCTCGAGCTGCATCAACGCACCCTGCGAGCCTGCGCCTTGCCCTACAGGATAAGCGCGAACCCCACTGGGGCCACCCAAATAAAATTGCTGAGAAGAGTCTAAGTTTTTGCTGGCTAACTGAGCGGTTGCGTTAACAACGAAATGCATAGAATTCGTCACAGCCTGAAGACGACTCAAATTAAAGTTGTAGCGCTGAAAAGAACCCGCAGTATTGGCGGTTAAAGCATCAAGGCTGCTGTAACCTGTTGAGTTTTCTAAGCCTAAATTACCTAATGTCGCTGCAAAACCAAAATTGTTTAAGCCGCCACCTAAATAGTTGTCTCTGGAATTGCCAGAAAGGCCCACAGACGCGTTATTGACAGATTTATTACTAATCACAAAACCTTGAGAGTTGTTTTTCATCTGAAGATTATCGTAACCCACTTGCCCGTATAGATTAAAATTGCGACTGCGCACAACGGGGTAAGTTGCAAACACATTGGCCGTGTTGGCACTACCGTTGGTATCTGTATTTTGAAAATCTAAGCCGAGTTTGTAATTCATCGCTGAGTAAGCTGCGCCCACTTTTAGGCCATCGCTACCAATAGGAATCAAATACGATATTCTTCCATAATTAGTTTGACCACCTTGCTGCATACCTTCTGTACCTGTTGTTTGACCACGAAAAGTCAATTGATCACCAAAACCGGTCAAGCTGTTGACCCCAGCAGTAATACCAATACGGTTCGTACCTGAATACCGAGATCCAAAATTATCAACATCTAATGAGCCAAAAAATCGAGGCCCAGAGGTCGTCGATAAATTAATATTAGAAGTTCCCACAACTGAACCAGGCTCTAAAGAACTCTTAACATTACTCACACCTGGAGTGTCTGATAAAAGTAGCAATGCCCTCTCAAGTTCAGCCTCACTAACAACTGCATTAGCAGGTACGGCTGCGTCGATGTAACCTATTAATACGCTGTGCTTAACAATGGGTTCACCGGTCGTTTGTGTAATAACTTCCCCTCGCCGACCTTCAATCACTTGTATTTCAACGATGCCGTTGGTTATCTGCTGCGCAGGTATATAAGCCCTTGCTATAAAATAGCCTTTAGATCGGTAATAATCACCGATTTGGTCAGCTGCTGCACGCAATTGGTCAAGGTTTAACTTTTTCCCTACTAAAACCTTTAGATTATTTTGAATATCAGCTGTGTCTATAACCGTATTACCAGTTATTTTAAAGCCAGTGACATCAAAACTCACACTAGATTGCCCACTTATTGCTGGGCGTGTAGGTCGAGTAAAGTCAATTTCAGGTTGCTTAGGCGACCCAAAATCAGGGGTCGGCACTTGGTTAATCGTTTCTAATATTCGCCCTGCATCTGGTGCCACCTCACGCACTACAGGCTGAGCAGTTGCTAAACCCATCAAACCGAAAGAAATGGCTATGGTTAGGCCATAGAAGACTGATAAAGTCATTCTTGGAATTAACAATATGATAATTTTTCTCATTTGATGGGTTTCTTTTTAATAATGAGGGTAAAGAATTAGTCTAAATCATAAAACAATTTATGTTGTTGTGGATTAATTGTGACCAAAACTCTATCAATAAAAGTAAATTTTTAGCTGTATTTTGAATTCTTGCAGTCAAAAAGACACAAATTCAAATTAATCTTAGCAGGCATAACTATAATTTAGAGATTAAAAATTCACACTTGAGTTCAGTAGTGTCCGGTTAAAAATCGAATAGTATAGTGGACCCAATGTTTGAGACAGTAGTTTAAGCTGTAGCCTAAGTTAAAAGGGTTACACAAAATGAGCTTAGTTAAGAAGCGCCAGATTCACAGTTCTGAGTTTAAGGCCA
>JBDNHM010000013.1:0-16941 GCA_041688825.1 Burkholderiaceae bacterium
ATTGGAGCTCACTTCAACGTAGGCGCATGGAGTTTGACTGATAAAGGTCTTCCAATTGGTTTCTCTGTACCAAAAGAAGGCGTGTGGGCAACTGACGCTCGCGTTCATTTAGTTAAGGGTTCACCACAACCCGGGAACGCTGAAAAATTTATTAATCAAGCCTTCACCCCCAAAGCTTCTGAATGCCTTGCCAAGAATTTGTATCTAGGACCCGCTGTAAAAGGGGTTGAAGTTGACGCCAGTGTTCGTATGAAAATGCCCTGGGGTGAAACTGGAAGTATTGCAAACTTAAACCTGCTTAATTGGAGCGAAATCAATAAACTTCGCGCATCAATAACTGACTCTTTTAATCGGGAAGTTGCAAAGCGCTAACGCTTTTTTAAATATTTCACATCGAGCTGAGCACCGCTTCATTTTTGAGGCGGTGCCAGAAAATTTAATATATAAGCCCGTGCAAAAACGGGCAATGTAACATCATGGTGCCATGACTGCTCTCTTATCCGTCCAGCGAATCAGTAAAACGTTTCAAAAAAAAATCAAGGCACTTGACAATGTAAGTTTAGAAGTCAAGCAAGGTGAGTTTGTTGCTTTATTAGGCCCAAGTGGTTGCGGCAAAACGACTTTACTAGCCACCCTTGGTGGGTTTCTTAAACCTGATGCCGGAAGCGTGTTCATCGACGGAAATGATGTAACCAACTTGCCACCTCATCAACGAACGCTTAATACAGTTTTTCAGAATTACGCATTATTTCCACACATGACAGTTATGGGGAACGTATCTTACGGCCCTTTACGAGCTGGGCTAAAAAAATCAGAAGCACTCGGGCGAGCGCTCGAAGCACTCAACATGGTTGGCCTTGAACATCTTGCAGAAAGCTACCCAGCACAAATGTCAGGAGGACAACGGCAACGCGTTGCACTGGCCCGCGCTATTGTAAACAGGCCAAAGCTCTTGCTTCTTGATGAACCGCTTTCGTCCTTAGATCTCAAATTAAGAAAAAGAATGCAATTTGAGCTTAAAGCACTTCAGATTAAGCTCGGCATTTCATTCATATTTGTGACACATGACCAAGAAGAAGCCATGGCAATGGCTGATCGCATCGTTGTCATGAGTCAAGGAAGAATAAAACAAATTGGAAGTGGTGATGAAATATACAAACGACCCAATAGCCGCTTTGTCGCAGAGTTTATTGGTGATGCCAATCTGCTAGCGTGCGATGCAATGAATGGTCAATTGAAATTAGCGTGCTGTGACTATGTGGTTGGAGAAAAAAACAACAAAACCAATCTGCTACCTATTGCAATGATACGCCCTGAAAATATCATTCTTGAGCGTGAGGCTACAGCGAATTCTGTTCAGGCATCAGTAAAAGACGTTGTAAGTATCGGTAGCTATACAACTATCTATCTTGATCTCAACGGCACAACTCTGGAAGCGCGACGTATTGGCGCAAACGACCTCAATGTATGTGCTGGTGACATTTTAAACGTTCAGTTTAATAAGAAACATATTCACTTGCTTGAGGCCTGACATGGAAAGATATGTCACGAACGCTACCAAGCTATTGGCCTTACCTTTCTTATTTTTTGTAGCATTCTTTTTGGTTCCACTCGGCGTTGTGTTTGTATCAAGTCTTTTAGATACAAAAAGCCTGAGCTTTAGCCTGATCAATTACACCCAAATATTGCTCGACCAATATCATTGGGAAATCATTTACACCACATTTAGAATTGGGATCATCACGACAATTATTTGCTTGTTGCTGGGTTACCCCCTTGCTTGGTATTTGGTTAGAGTGGTTCGTTCTAAAATGTGGATGAGGATATGCATCATCATACTAGTGGTACCTTTATTTACCAGTAACATCGTCCGTTCATTCGGGTGGATGATCATGCTTGGGCGTAACGGCCTAGTCAATGACGTCTTGCAGTTTGTCCATCTAACTGATGGACCAATAAGACTGTTGGGAACTGAAACTGGCATATTAATTGGTCTCGTTTATATCTTGCTGCCTTTTGCGGTGCTATCAATTGGCACAGCTTTATCGCGTATTGACCTTAGCCTTGAACATGCTTCTTCAGACCTTGGGGCTTCATCGCTGAGTACATTCTTTTTTGTCACACTGCCACTGACCTTACCTGGAGTTGCTGCAGGTGGCGTTATGGTGTTTGCGCTGACTGTGAGTGCATATGTTACGCCGGCTGTATTGTCTGGTGGAAAAATAACAGTACTGCCCATGCTTATATATCAGCAATACAGCACTGTATTTAACTTTAACTTTGGCGGTGCGTTAAGCATTGTGCTTCTTGTGCTAACCCTAGCATTAGTTGTAATCGCTAACCATATTGGCCGTAACAAGGCAGAGGGCTGAAATGTTTAAGGGTCTTGCCATTAGATTGTTTGGGCTAGTTATTCTTGGCTTCCTCATTATGCCTCTCATAGTCATTGTCGCTGCGTCACTGACCACCACATCATACTTGAGCTTTCCTCCGCAAGGTCTAACCTTCAAATGGTATGCATCAGTGTTGTCTAATGCCGCCTATTTAGACTCATTTCTCACGAGCACGCTGTTAGCCTTAAGCGCCACAGCAATCGGAATTTTGATTGGCATACCCAGCTGCCTAGCCATAGCTCGCTACGACTTTCCAGGAAAAACATTCATTACTGCAGTATTTGCTGCACCAATGGTCCTTCCCTATCTAGTCCTAGGTTCTGCACTTCTTCAATACACCGGCTATCTTGGATTTTCGCAAACGTTCTTTGCACTCCTCGTTGGGCATGTAATCATTGTTACGCCCTTTGTCATGAAGTCACTATCTAGCGTATTGACTTACGAATACATTGAATTAGAACGAGCCTCTGCTGACCTCGGGGCGTCTCAATGGGTAAGCTTTTGGACTATTACCCTACCCCTGATGAGACCCGGCTTGATCACTGGTTCATTACTGGGTTTTATTACTTCATGGATCAATGTAGAACTATCGATGTTCAATACAACCGCAGTTCTAAATACGATACCCGTTCAACTTTTCAACTATGTTCAATACTCAGTTGACCCATCCATAGCAGCTGTTTCATCTATTACCATTTTGATTTCAGTCATTGTCATCACTTTACTGGACATCACAATTGGACTGGATATTTTTTCTAGCCGACAACGCCGTGACCGCAACCCTTAGGAGCCAAAAAATGATGCGCACACAAAATGTTTTTGACGTTATATATACCCATACAGAGGGTGAGCCTTTGTGCATCGTACATAACGGTATCACTTACCCCACAGGTTCAACCATATTAGAGAAACGCCAATTTCTTACCGAGCATTATGACTGGGTACGCACTTCGTTAATGAGAGAGCCGCGTGGTCACAACGATATGTTTGGCGTCTTCCTAACACCCCCATCAAACACCGATTATGATGCCGGACTTATTTATATGGATGGAGAAACCTATTCACATATGTGCGGTCACGGCACGATTGCAGTAGCTATGGTTATGGTTGCAAACGGAATTGTACCCAAAGACCCTTCCGGTAAGACCATAATTAGATTTGAAACTACAGCTGGATTAGTTGTTGCTGAAGTTACTTCTGACGGTGACAAGGTACTCTCCACATGTTTCGAAAATGTACCCGCCTACGTAGAAGCACAAGACTTACCCGTTCATCTTCCAGGTTATGGCGACGTCACTGCTGATATCGTTTGGGGAGGAAACTATTTCGGAATTATTAATCTTGAAAAAACCTCTCTTAAAATATCACCTGACAATGGCAAAGAACTGATAAAAATGGGTCTGCTCGCACGAGACCAATTAAATAAGAACTATTCTATTCAGCACCCCACGCTAAAACATATCACTGATTTAAATTTCATCACTTTCTGGCATAAGCCAACCCTTGAAGGCGCTATGTACAAAAATGTACATGTTTTCAGCGCTGGTCAACTTGACCGCTCACCTGGTGGCACAGGAACAAGCGCCATGATGGCGATGCTTGAGGCCCGCGGTTTAATGTCGATCGGTCAAACGATTCACTCTGAGGGTTTACTTGGTACAGGAACCTTCGAAGGGAAGCTTCTGGGCGAGGTCGATTTGAATGGTAATCGCGGAGTGCGTCCGACTGTAAAGGGAACAGCAAGCATACTGGGCGCTGCACGCTGGATCATTGATAAAACTGACCCCGTTGGCGCAGGGTTTGTGGTTCGTTAAATAAATACGCCATGACTACGAATGCTTCGAGTACCACCCAAGGTGTCAAAGCGCTAGATAACGAAACATTTAAATCGGGGCTTAGCAGCATTTTGTCAAAAGATACCCAAAGTAATTTCGAGTTAAATGATTCATATCCTAATACAAAGCACCGGCCATTTTTAGAGTTTGCTCTGAGTATTCAGCCCCAGTCTGTTCTGCGTGCCGCGATCACCTCATCGTACCGGCCACCAGAAGAAGAGTTGGTTCCAACGCTGCTTGCTCAGGCTCGTCTACCCATCGACACTGCAAAATCTGTCAGCGCACTCGCCTACCGGCTTGCTCATAAACTGCGTACTAAAAAAAGTGTGGGTAGTCGTACTAGTCTGGTTCAGGGTCTGCTACAAGAGTTCTCTCTCTCCTCTCAAGAGGGTGTTGCGCTCATGTGCCTTGCTGAGGCGCTCCTTCGCATACCTGATAAAGGCACACGGGACACGCTCATTCGAGACAAAATAAGTAATGAAAATTGGCAGCAACATATTGGTCATAGCCCTTCGATGTTTGTCAACGCCGCCTCATGGGGGCTCGTCATCACAGGAAAACTGGTTTCTACGAAAAATGCGGGCGGGCTATCAAATTCGCTTAATCGCATTATTGGTAAAGGTGGTGAACCCCTAATACGTATGGGGGTCGACATGGCAATGCGGCTAATGGGTGAGCAATTTGTTACGGGAGAAACGATTGGTAAAGCCCTTTCTAATGCAACGAAAGCGGAAGATAAGGGGTTTAGATTTTCTTACGATATGCTTGGCGAGGCAGCCATTACTGATACGGATGCAAAAAATTATCTAGCTGCTTACGAGCAAGCGATTCACGCAATAGGCCAGGCTTCTAACGGGCGCGGAATCTATGAAGGGCCTGGCATCTCTATCAAACTCTCTGCCTTACACCCTCGATACAATCATAGCCAGTACGAACGTGTCATGAAAGAGCTTTACCCTCGCCTGTTAAGTTTGGTGGAGATAGCACGGGGCTACGATATTGGAATAAACATAGATGCTGAGGAGTCAGATCGTTTAGAGATCTCATTGGATTTGTTGGAACGTCTCTGCTTTGAATCATCACTGAAAGGCTGGAATGGTATTGGCTTTGTGATTCAAGCCTACCAGAAACGTTGTACCCATGTGATTGATTACATAATTGATCTGGCTCGTCGCAGCCACCATCGCATGATGATTCGTCTGGTAAAAGGCGCCTATTGGGACAGCGAAATCAAGCGCGCCCAAGTTGACGGCCTTGAAGGTTATTCAGTCTTTACACGTAAGGTATATACCGACCTATCATTTCTAGCCTGTGCGCGTAAATTATTGCTTGCACCAGATGCCATCTATTCTCAGTTTGCCACACACAACGCGCACACTTTAGCTGCAATTTATTTTATGGCTGGTGAAAATTATTATCCTGGTCAGTATGAATTCCAGTGCTTGCATGGCATGGGGGAACCGCTGTATGAACAAGTTGTTGGTCAAAAACCTGATGGCAATCTTAATCGACCCTGCCGCATTTATGCACCAGTGGGCACACACGAAACTTTACTCGCTTATTTAGTTCGACGTTTACTTGAAAATGGGGCGAATACATCTTTTGTGAATTGCATTGCTGACCCTACTATTTCTTTAGACACACTCATTGAAGATCCCGTTGCAACGGTTGACCGCATGACTGAAAAAGAGGGCTCAGTGGGAATATCTCATCCGCGCATTCCATTACCTCGCACCCTATATGGCTTGACCCGCCCGAATTCGTTCGGTATTGATTTGTCTAATGAGCATCGTCTTGCCACCTTGTCGACTGCTGTTTCAGCATCTGTAGACATTGATTGGTTCGCGCGCCCCATGTTGGCTTTCCAACCGACAGAAACGGTTGAGACATTCATTTTGAACCCAGCTGACCATAGCGATATTGTGGGCACGGTTATGCATACTGCAACAGTTGATGTTGCGCGTATTGTCGAAGCGTCAATTTCCGCCGCGACGCTTTGGCAGTCAACCACAAGTTCAGCACGTTCAGAAACACTTGAACGCACAGCTGATTTGATGGAAAGTCAGATGAAGACGCTCATTGGTCTGATTGTTCGTGAAGCAGGCAAAACCTTTTCTAACGCAATCGCTGAAGTACGAGAAGCTGTAGACTTTTTACGCTTTTATGCCTTACAAATACGTCAAGATTTTACCAACGACACGCATAGACCGTTAGGTCCGGTCGTTTGTATCAGCCCTTGGAATTTTCCACTCGCTATTTTTACGGGTCAAGTTGCCGCGGCATTGGCAGCGGGTAACACAGTGCTCGCCAAACCAGCAGAGCAAACACCTCTTATCGCAGCCCAAGCTATTCGTTTTTTTCTACAAGCTGGTGTTCCTGAGGGAGCGGTTCAGCTTGCTCTAGGTGACGGTTCGATTGGTGACGCACTCATCAGCGATGAGCGAGTGCGTGGTGTAATGTTTACAGGTTCTACTGAAGTTGCTGGCATATTGCAACGCAAACTGGCAAACCGCTTAAATGCTGAAGGTCAACCGGTACCCCTTATCGCCGAAACAGGTGGTCAAAACGTTATGATCGTCGATTCATCTGCACTAGCCGAACAGGTTGTGCAAGATGTTGTGATGTCTGCCTTTGACAGCGCAGGTCAAAGATGCTCTGCATTACGCGTGTTGTGCGTGCAAGAAGAAGTAGCAGACCGAATCATAGCAATGATCAAAGGTGCCACAGCAGAGTATGAAATAGGTAACCCTGACACACTAGCCGTTGATATTGGGCCTGTGATCGACGCAGAGGCTCAGGCTCATATTGAACAGTACATTATTACCATGCAATCACGGGGGCACAGAATTGAAAGATTGGGCCGTATTGAACAAAATGCGCTAGCAAAGGGAACCTTTGTCACGCCTGCTCTGATCACTATAAACAGTCTTAATGAACTTGGGTCTGAGGTTTTTGGACCAGTGCTTCATGTACTCAGATATCAACGCAATGATCTTGATGTGTTGGTCAATCAAATTAATGCCACTGGCTATGGCTTGACCATGGGCTTGCATACTCGTATCAATGAGACTATAGAACGAGTTGTAGACCGTGCTCAAGTGGGTAATATGTACGTAAACAGAAACATGGTCGGAGCGGTTGTAGGGGTTCAGCCATTTGGCGGTGAAGGGCTTTCTGGCACAGGCCCAAAAGCAGGCGGGCCTTTATATTTGTATCGATTACTTTCCAAAAGCCCTGAAGATGGAGTCGTTCGCACTTTAGCTAGAATCGAAAATGAACAAAAACCTAGTTCACACTTAAGAAACAATGCGAATACGAAAAATAATAGTGCGTTCGGTCTTTTTAAAACATGGGCTAGTAATCAAGGCCAAACACACCTAGTTGAGCTTTGCGATCATTTTGCAAACTTATCTCATAACGGAATAATTAAAACACTTTCAGGCCCAACAGGCGAAAAAAATACTTACCTGTTGCTACCTCGTTCACCTGTGCTGTGTTTAGCCCGAAGCAAAGACGACTTACTAACCCAGTTAGTAGCAGTACTCGTTGTTGGTGCTACAGCCATTTGGGAAAACAATACGCTATCTCAGGTTCTCTTTGCAAGTTTGCCCAACGAGGTCGCTTCACAAATTCAGTTAGTCGCTGACTGGAGAAGCAATGACCTCGGTTTTGACCTCGTTATTCATCATGGTGAAAGCGATAAATTGCAAGATACCTCAATATCTATTGCACAACGAACCGGTCCGATCGTCAGCATTATTGGCCTGCATGAAGGTCAAACCCAAATACCCCTAGAACGTCTATTCATTGAACGCGTAGTGAGCGTGAACACGGCTGCTGCCGGGGGTAATGCTAGCTTGATGACTCTCTAATCTAACAAAACAAAAACAGGAATTTTTTGAATTGAACTATGGAACTCGAATTTGACTGAAACTGGTTTATTAACTAACGAGGTATCAATCGGTGCGTTAATGACCTTACCATATACGCACGGCCCCTCGGCCAACTGAATTGCTGCAAAAACATAAGGACACTCTTCAATAAAACCGTCGTGATGAGGTCTATGAATAGTTGTATTTGAAATGATGAAACCCTCGCCTATAGCTTCCACCCATCGTAGATGAGGTGAGAAACAGAAGGGGCAAGAGGCTCTTGGGTAAAAAATGTGCCTGTTACATGAAATTTCCTCGCACTGTTGCACAAGTAACTTATCTTCATTTACCCCTTGCCAGAATGGTTGCGTGAGCGAATTAATTCTCGGTTGAGGCTTCATCATATCTCCACATGTTTTCAATCATCTCTTTGCAAAATCACAGCACTTGAGCTCACACCCCGACCGTAAGCAACCATACCGTAGCCAGCAGCAACACCCGTTTTGCACTTGATTTGCCTCTCTCCTGCTTCTCCACGAAGTTGCGTAACAGCTTCATATAGCCCTATCATTCCACCTGACGCACCTGCTTGCCCCGCAGAAAGTTGGCCACCACCTGTATTAACTGGAAAGCGACCCTTCGTAGTTATTCCATTTTTCATAATAAACTCGGCCGTTTTACCCGGACTCGTTATACCCAAACCCTCAAGCTGGTAAAAAGCCATAACAGGGTAATCATCGTAGATCTGAGCAAAATCAAGATCACTCGGGGATATTCTTGCTTGATCAAAAAAAGAATCTTTGAATTTGTCCCAGCCACCCGGATTCGAGTAAATATCGTTCTTATGTGCGTTGTGAATTTCAGCACCCGACAATATGCGCACTGGGGTTCCTCGTGTTTTGTTGGCAATACGTTCAGACACCAAAACGACTGCATCGGCACCCGCGCAGGGCATTACGCAATCAAATAGCCTTAGAGGATCGGCAATCTTTTTAGCATTTAAGTATGCTTCAAGTGTCAACTCATTCCTTAAAAGTGCATTTGAATTTAGCATTGCATTTTTTCTAAGAGAAACACAGAAATTACCGAAGTCTTCTACAATAGCGCCGTAACGCTCCATGTAGAGTCGAGTATGCAAAGCAAACATTCCGTTGGCACCACCAAACCCTTGTGGCGACATGAAGTCTCGAACTGAGCCGTTAAAATGATCTAAGGTGTTGTTATGTGACTCTACATTAAATGCATCAGCCGCCACAATTAAAGCTACATCGCAAGCACCCTCTCTTATTGCGCGCGCTGCATGGTTTAGCCCAATTATTCCTGATGCGCCACCATATAAACCTTGAAACAGAAAGGTTGGTTCTAAACCAAACTGTTCAGCTATTGTTGCGGAATTGTCAGGTGGTAATAAGAATGAGGTAACTGCAAGTCCATCAACCGTATTCCACTCAAGACCAGCGTTCAGTAAGGCAGCAGAACCCGCCTCATGAATAAGTTGAGGTATGGTTCGACCTGAAGCTTTTGAATACTTGGCTTGGCCTGCACCAACGATGCGAACATCATTCACCATTTTTATCATATCTATATAACGCCTTGATTAATAAGATCGTTATATTTTTCTTCACTCAAGCCAAGTAGCTCAATAAAAACATCCCGATTATCTTTACCTAATTGCCCACCACTGTAACGAACTGATCCAGGTGTTTCAGAAAATAAAGGGACTACGTTTTGCATTTTGACTGTTCCGAAATCTTCGTCCTCAACATCAATTATATTTTTTCTAAAAATATACTGAGGGTCATTAAAAATGTCTTTGATGTTCAATACTGGACCAGCGACCACTTCATTGTCATTAAAAATTTGGGTGACTTCATCTAATGTGCGTTGTCGAATCCATTTCGCAATAATGTCATCAAGCTCATCTGCGTTTTCACAACGAACTGCATTGTTTGTAAATCGTTCATCAGAAATTAAATCGGGTCTATCTATTGCAAGTGCTAAACGCTCATATGTTTTTTGTGAGCTTGCAGAAATACCTAACCATCGATCATCTTTCGTCTGGTATGTGTTTCTGGGTGAGTCTTCAGCGAGTCGATTTCCTATTCTTTCCTTAATTAGCCCAAGCTGATCGAAACCAATAACCTGAGCTTCAACAAGTCTAAAAAGGGGCTCATACAAACTAACATCAATTTCCTGCCCTTTTCCATCGCTGTTATCACGCTTGTAAATTGCAAACATTGCAGCCATGGCTGAAAACGTAGCAGCTAAGGAATCAGCCAGCGGGAACCCAGGTAAGCTCGGTGGCTTATCTGGGAACCCAGTAAAAGAAGGCACACCAGAGAAAGCTTCTGCAATAGTTCCGTAACCACCTTTAGATGAATAAGGTCCTGTTTGTCCAAAACCCGACACTCTAACCATAATTATTCTTGGATTAACCGCAGCAAGTTCAGCGTAACTTAAGCCCCAGCGTTCAAAAGTTCCTGGTTTAAAGTTTTCAATCACGACGTCTGCTGTCTTTATCAATTCAAGAAATATTTTCCTTCCTTCTTCTTTTGATAAAGCAAGCGTTATCAACTTCTTATTTCGACCAATCACTTTCCACCAAAGAGATTTTCCATTTTTCATCGGTGACCAATGGCGCATTGAGTCACCAACCTTTGGCAATTCAATCTTAATTACATTTGCACCAAAATCAGCCATTTGCGTCGCAGCAAGAGGTCCTGCGATCATGTTTCCTGCATCAAGAACTGTAAGCCCCTTTAAAGGTCCGCTGCTTTCTTTCGTCTGTTTTTCAAAGATATTCATAATTTGTTTAGATTCCCAACTTGAATAAAAGATTAAATTTGATAACCCTTGCGAAACCTTTCTAAAAAACTGATTAAACGGGGATTTTGAGGAGTTTCAAAAAATTTTTCTGGTACATCAAGTTCTAATATTTTGCCTTCAGCCATGAACGCTATTCTGTGTGAAAATGCTCGAGCAAATGACATTTCGTGAGTCACAATAATCATCGTCATTCCCTCGGCAATAAGCTCTCTAACAACGTCTAAAACTTCAGCTACCAATTCAGGATCAAGCGCTGACGTAACTTCGTCGAAAAGCATCGCTTTAGGCTTCATTGCTAACGCTCTTGCGACAGCAACTCGTTGTTGTTGACCACCTGACAAACTAGCAGGCAATACATTGGCTTTATCTGCTAAGCCAACTCGGTTTAGTAATTGGTGAGCTGTCTCATTCGCTTCATCAACAGATTGCTTCAAAATCTTTGTTAAACCTAGCGTAATATTTTTGAGAACTGTCATATGTGGAAATAAATTAAAACTCTGAAAGACCATACCTACCTTGGTTCTCATTAATGCAATTTCCCGCTCGTGCTGCCGTTTTCTAGAGTCTTTTTCAGTTGCCGTGTTTTGATACCCGATATATTCGCCGTTAATTTTTATTGTTCCCTCTTGAAAATCTTCAAGAAAATTTATGCAGCGTAGCAGCGTCGTTTTACCTGATCCGCTCGGGCCGATTACTGCCAGAGCCTCTCCCTTAGTCACAGTGAGTGAAACGTTGTCTAGAACCTGAGTATCACCGAACCACTTTGAAACATTATTGATTTCAATTTCAGGAACTAAGTCACTTTTAATTGACATAGCCAATCTTCCTTTCTAGATGTTGTGCAAGTAACGATAGGGAATAGCAAATTACGACGTAGATCAATGCCACCACGCTAAAAATCAAGAAAGGTTCCAATGTGCGCTCAACTATTTGTCTTCCAACAAAAGTAAGCTCTGTTACACCAATAATTGCGACTAATGATGTCCCTTTAATAATCATAATTACAGTGTTTATGAATGGCGCACCGATAATTCTTAACGCTTGATAAATCAAGATGCTACCTACGACCTGATGCGTCCTTAAGCCAAGAGCATATCCAGCTTCCCATTGGCCCTTGGCAATTGAAAGAATGCCACCCCGAAATACCTCTGACATGAATGCAGCAAAATAGATGCCGATCACGACCGAGCCCCCAATGAGAGGGTTAACTTGTAAACCAGAATACAAAAGTGAGTAATACATCATAAAAAGAAGAACTAACAGTGGCACGCCCCTGACAAGGTAAAGAAACACCTCAACAACGGCTTTAATAAAAACATGACTAAATATTTGAATAAATGCGAACAAAATACCTAACACCGTAGCCAACAAAGTAGCTACAAATGACATGATTAATGTGTTTTGAAGACCCTTAAACAGCAATGGAATGCTGTTGATAATTAGCTCCATTTGTTTCTCATCTTTTCAGTTTTTATAACCGTATTTTTTTTCAACGAATCTAATGCCTAAGTTGAATATTGTGGTCAACACAATGTAAATAATGGCAAGGGCAGTAAATATTTCAAATACAGCAGCGGTTCGGTCAGCCAAAAGTCTTGCTTGGAAGGTCATTTCTGCAACAGATATTGTTGCAACTACAGCTGTGTCTTTAATAATCATGACACCTTGCGTTCCCAACGGGGCAATCACTTTACGTATAGCCTGTGGCAAAATAATGAGTAAGAATGTTCGCTTTGGCATGAAACCGAGCGCCAAACCCGCTTCAGTTTGTCGGTTTGAAACACCTTGAATGCCTGCTCGATAAATTTCGGCTATGTAGGCACCATTTTGCAATACCAACGACAAAAGGCCTGCTATAAAACCTGATAAAGGCATTCCAATTACGCCCGAACCAAAAAATATGAAAAACATGATGACAATAATTGGCGTGTTTCGCATTATTTCAATGTAGGTCCTTGCGAAAGCATTAAATAATTTGCCAGTCCGCAAAGACAATAAAATTAATACGCCCCAAAAAGATGACAACAAAATTGCTAGAAACGAAAGTGTTAATGTAATTGTCAGTCCCTCTAAAAGAATAGGGACTGACCTTAACATTAAGGGGAATTCAAACGGCATACTTACTTATAGAAACGTTGAGGAGGTGGGTTTTTACCAAACCATTTTTTGTAAATCTCGCTGTACTCAGCATAACGAGACCCCGATTGCATTTCTTGAACCATCGTGTCCATCCACAACCAGAGCGTAAAGTCTCCAGGTTTCATGAAAATTGCATTGCCCTGAACAACAGTCAAGTTCTCTGGCAACACAGTCATCTCTTTATTGTTAGCCGCATACCAGTTAACAACTGGAGTATCCATTTGCATTGCTGATGCTTGGCCAGATCTCACTGCAGTAAACATAGAACTTGGGGTATCAAAAGTAAGAACCTTGACTTCAGGCAGGAAGCGCTTTTGTCGCTCTTGCATTTGAGGGTTACTTAAGTTAGCTAATGTATATTTAGATGAGTTCAATTCACTTAGTGATTTCACACCTAAATCATTACGCACTAAGATTGAAACGCCAGAATCGATATATGGACGCGTAAATGCTACGCGAAGTGCACGATCTGGATACACAGTTGTAGAGGCAATACCTACATCAGCTCGACCTGAATTTACGGCCGGCCACCTACCTTCACTGTTAACAACTACGAACTCAACTTTCTTTTCATCTCCAAGAAGAGATTTAGCAATTAGTCTTGCCATGTCGATATCAAAGCCAACTAACTCACCCTTTTCATCTGTGAAACAAAAGGGTGGTGCTGTTCCAAAAGTAGCGACGATCAACTTATCACGCTTAACAATCTCTCCTAAGCGAGACTCCTGCGCTGCTACAGTTGACATCATGGTCATTGCCACCACACCAGCTGTAAGCATCTTTGGTACCCATTTAAATAATCGTAATATCTGGTTAATCATTTGTTGTTCTCCTAAAGGTTAACAAAAAAACTTCCAAATTACGGAATAATTCCTTTCATTTTCTAACAAGTGTAATATACGATTCAAGCGTTAACATGTCTATAAGGGTTTGTATGGAGCGCCAACAAAAATTGAAAGAAACACTCAACCAGCCTTACGATAAAGTTCTGGCGGTTTTAGAGTTGGTGGCGGGTTGGGCGTCACCCATAACTCTTTCTGAAATTTCCCAACAAACCGGTTTAACGCTTCCTACCGTTCATCGTTTAGTTTCACAGCTTGAAAGTCGCGGACTTCTAAAAAAACAACTTGCTAGCAAGCGGTATATGGTTGGTCAAGCTTTAATACGCATCAGCGCCAAGACCTTGGCAGCTGCTTTTTCAGCAGATGATATTCGTTCTGAGTTAACAGGGCTCGCTCGAAAAATCGGAGAACATTGCCACCTTGGTGTTAACCAGATTGACGAAATAACTTATGTTGAATCAGCTCGGGCTGAACTTTCTAGCGGGCTGTATTTTGCACAAGGAAGAAGATCGCCTCTCTACTGCAGTTCAATCGGAAAACTTTTTTTAGCAAATCTTACTGAAGATGAATTCGAAAATTGGTTAAATCGAACACCTCTAATAAAAATTTCAACGCACACAATAACTTCTGCAAAAATTTTGAAAAGTGAAATTAAAAACGTAAAGGTCAGAGGGTGGGCGCGTAGCAATGAAGAACTTGTAGACGGTGTTGTCGGTTGCGCCGTGCCGGTTCGCGATAGCTCTGGTCGACTACTTGCAGGGCTTGGTGTTTCAGCACCTAAGGCTCGTCTCTCATTTGAAGATCTTGGAAATTTAATACCAACAATGACGCTCACAGCAAAACGTATCTCTGAATATCTTGACCCAACGAATACATCTACTGATTGACACGTTTACCACAATTAATCTAACAGCTAAAACTTAAAGCTGCTAAAACAAAATCGCTTCCACTTTTCAAACTTGATGACGCACTACTAAAGTAAGAATTTTTTAAATTTAGGTTGAGGTCATCATCAAGAAAAAAAAGCCCTCTAATTCACTTAGTGATTTAGAGGGCCTTGTACGGGTAAGTCAAATATACAAAATTTAGTGCAAAGACGTCAGGCGGTTCAACTTACAAACCGATTACACCCCCATCTTGTCTAGTGATAACAAGTGTGGCTGATCGTGGGCGTTGACCTGAACCATATTGCTGTGCACCTTGCGCCGCGGCAGGCCACTGACTTTCAAACTGAAAGGCTGCGGCATTACCCATAGCATCGGTGTTTTCACCTGGGTGCTGAATATTGACCAACAACGTTTTACCGTCTGCTGTTTCAGTTAAACCCGTAACCTCAGCACCTTTGGGTGCCACTAGAAAACGCTTCAACCTTGTATCGCCCATTAAAGCACCCACAAATGTTTGCTGCGTACCTTGTTTATCACCCAAATTATTCAGAATCGAGATTTTACCGCCATCACCCACATTACCGGGCAAGGCTGCAAGCAACATGCAATTGGTCTGATCTGTTGCGGCACCATCGTCTGTTTGAATCCAGAGAATACCGGTGGTAGGGCTAAAACGTAAACCATCAGGAGATGAAAACGAATTGCTAGCAGTTAATGCCGACACATTCACATTTTTAGGCATACTTTCTTCTGCACCGAACAAGAAAATATCCCAATTAAAACCCTTAGCCGTTGCAACATTATTCACTTCTTTAAAGCGAATAATATGACCATTCGGGTTCCCAGTCGACTTCTTGCCATCTTCATCAGCATAGGCACGTGGGTTAGCGGCATTGACCGTACCTGGCTGACGGTTCTTTGAGTTGTTATTGGTCAAAGTGAAATAAACTTCACCGTTTTTCGGATTGATTGCACCCCACTCTGGGCGGTCCATCTTCGTAGCACCTACCGCATCAGCGGCGCTACGCGCATTGATAAAGACATCGGCTTGATTCGCAAAAGCATAAGGCGCATAAGTTTTAATACGCGGGTCGTCTATGCTCAACTCAAGCCACTCACCTTGACCGTCGTCATTAAATTTAGCCGCGTATAACTTACCTTCATTCAAATACGTGTTGCCCGCTGCCATGCCCCCACCAATATCTGCTGGGTTCCAGTTTTTTGCAGAAACGAATTTATAGATGTACTCATTTCTTGAATCGCAACCCATATAAAAAGCTAAAGGTTGACCTGCAACGGGGTTTGAACAGACTGCACCCTCATGCGCCATACGCCCCAAGGCAACCCGCTTAGCAGGAATAGATTGAGGGTTGGTCGGGTCTACTTCAACAACATAGCCAAACGTATTGCCCTCGTTACGATAGTCTTGGCTGGCAGAGGCGGCTTTAGGTGACAAATTCCAACGTGCAAAACGACCGGCATCGTCAGGCATGTCGCTCACGGTGTACCAACCTTGACCACGCCCTTTTTTAGCATCAGCAGCCAGTTGATTGGCAGGCAAACCATAACGTTTATTCGATACGGCTTGTTTTGCTTCAGGGGCAGCGTCTGTTGTTGGAATATTGAAATAGGTTGCCCAGTTTTCTTCACACCCTAAGTAAGTTCCCCAGGGGGTCAAACCGTTTGCACAATTATTCAATGTGCCCCTTACAGTTTTACCTGTTGGGTCATATCGGGTTTGCATAAACAGTTGAATATCAGCCAGATGCGCGGCAGGGCCATGAACTTGTGCAACCGTCATAGGGGTGATGCGTCGGTTCAAGGGCGCGCCCACTTTGTAGCCTGTAACAGAACCCTTGTCATCAAGCGCCAGCTCAACAATGGAAAAACCATGTTGATTAATTTCTTTCAAAACTTCAACGCCAGGGCGTTGACCCAAGTCCCAATCACCAAACTGAGTGAATTTTTTACCTGTCATGCCGTTTGAGGTTTGCCCTTTTGCATTAAAGAAGTGTGCATCAGCCGAGCTTTCGTGATTCACCACCAACACAGCACGATTGGTTGCCGTCGTTGAATAAACACCCTTAGCATCAATGTAGAAAATTTCCATTCCATCATGATGATCGCCGATACGGTGTGACCAATCG
>JBDNHM010000014.1:0-3148 GCA_041688825.1 Burkholderiaceae bacterium
CCCTTCTATTTTGATGTTGGCATCACAAACTCGGCACCTTTATCAATACTTTCTGGCCAACGTTGCATCACACTCTTTTGTTTGGTGTAAAAGCGAACGCCTTCTTTGCCATACGCGTGGGTATCGCCAAAGAGTGATTTCTTCCAGCCACCAAAACCGTGCCAAGCCATCGGTACAGGAATCGGTACATTAATACCCACCATACCGACCTGAACGCGACGGGCAAACTCACGTGCAATGTTGCCATCACTTGTGAAGCAGGCGACGCCGTTGCCAAACTCACATGCATTGACCAAATCTAATGCTTCTGCAAAATTTGCAACGCGCAAGCAAGATAAAACAGGCCCGAAAATTTCTTCAAGATAAATCTTCATGCTTGGGGTGACGTTGTCAAACAGGGTGCCACCAATAAAGAAACCCTTTTCATGGTGGGGCACTTTTAAACCGCGCCCATCAACCAACAGTTTGGCGCCTGAGGCCACGCCACTTTCAATGTAGTCAGTAATGCGATCAAGTGCTGCTTTGCTAACGATTGGGCCCATTTCAGCATCAAGTTCCATGCCGTTTTTAACGATTAGCGCTTTTGTGCGCTCGACCAGTTTTGGCATGATTTTGTCAGCCGCATCACCAACTAAGACGGCTACCGAGATGGCCATGCAACGCTCGCCAGCAGAGCCGTACGCAGCCCCTATTAGCGCATCAATGGTCTTGTCTATATCTGCATCAGGCATGACGACCATATGGTTCTTAGCGCCACCTAGTGCCTGTGAACGCTTACCAAAGTGAGCGCAACGTTCGTATATGTAATTTGCGATAGGTGTGGAACCTACAAAACTGACGGCTTTAACATCAGGGTTTTCAATTAAGGCATCTACCGCAACCTTGTCACCTTGAACGACGTTAAATACGCCGTCAGGCAAACCCGCCTCGGTTAAGAGTTTAGCCATCAACAATGAAGCTGAAGGGTCGGTTGGGCTAGGCTTTAAGATGAATGTATTGCCGCAAGCAATCGCGACGGGGAACATCCACATGGGGACCATTACCGGGAAATTGAATGGCGTAATACCTGCGACCACACCTAACGGCTGGCGCATAACCCAGTTATCAATACCCGTTGACACTTGCTCTGTAAAGTCACCCTTCAAAAGCTCAGGTATACCCGTCGCAAATTCAACGATTTCAATACCACGTGTGACTTCACCTTGAGCATCTGTGAATACTTTGCCGTGTTCGGCTGTAATCATGGCCGCCAACTCGTCTCGGTGCAAGTTAAGCAACTCGAGATACTTAAACATGATGCGAGCTCGTTTAAGTGGCGAAGTTTGCCCCCAAGACTGAAATGCAGCCTGGGCAACGGCCACAACCGAGTCGACTTCTTCGTGACTGGCTAAAGCGACCCGTCTGGCAACAACACCATGGGTTGGGTTAAATACATCGGCAAATCGACCCTCTTTAGGGGTCGCTGTTTTACCGCCAATAAAATGGCCAACATCATGTTTTGCTTCGTAGGGCTGGGGTGTGTTCATAATTTTGTGCGCTGTGAGTTTACCGAGGTGCGCCCGGTTGTTTTAAGGGATGTGCGTTTGCAAATGCGGGCAGCTTCATGCAGTTGGTAAAAACCTTATGAAATGTCGGTGTCGCTGACAGATCGACTGTAAAAAGGTTAGAACCAATAGCATGTGATGCCAAGGCAATATCTGCAATCGTAACCGAATCACCAAAAGAGTATGTACTTGATTTGCCTGATTTAATTAAAAACCTTTCAATAGATTGGTTTCCAACGTTAAACCAATGCTGAGCCCATTTTAATTGTTCAGCATCACCTAAATTCCAGGCGCTATTTAAAAAGTTTCGTACTCTTGGAACAATTAATGGATGTGTATCGGCAATAGTGGCTAAAGCAAGCGCCCTGACTTGTGCTTTTTCATTTGGGGTGCTGGGTAGCAGGGCAGGGGTAGGCCATACGTCTTCAATATATTCCAAAATTGCTAAAGATTGACTGATTTCGTGGCCATCGTGTTTGAGTAAAGGCAGAGCATGCTGGGGGTTTAGTGCTGAAAACGCTTCACCAAATTGCTCACCTGCTGCTAAATCAATTGGAATTTCTTCAAAATCAATGCCCTTTAAATTCAGAGCGACGCGAACACGATAAGCCGCTAATGAACGCCAATAGCCGTATAAGATAACTTTCATGATGTGCTGTCTATAAAGTCACGAATTGAATGCATAAAGACTTCGGGTGCTTGCAGTTGTGGAACGTGCGCCAAGCCTGGCAAAATATTAAGCCTAGCATTAGGTAAGCCGGCTTGCAGTTCAACAGACATTTGTGCAGGGGTTGCTTCGTCTAACTCACCCACTAATACTAAAACAGGTTGGGTGACTTTATGAAGTTGATCTCGAACGTCAAGATCAGCCAATGCTGCACAGGCGCCATGAAATGTTTCGATGTCTACATTTAAGAACCGTTCTTTTCTGTATGCAACTAAATCGGCATTTTTTTCTTGAAATTCAGGGGCAAATAAACGGCGCATGGCAACATCAGCAATGGCTGCGAGCCCTTTTGCCTTGGCCGCGGCAGACATGCCTCTAAAGGCGGCCCGGCCTGGTTCTGAAAACATGGCCCCACAATCTGCAAGTATGAGGCGTGAAGCTAATTGTGGGTGCCTAATGCCGGTTATTAATGCAACAAAACCACCATAACCATTACCTAAAAAAATGGGTTTTTCAGTGAGCTTTAGTGCTTCAATACCTTGGGCGATATGATCAGCAATAACATTTAAGTCACCCCCAACAAAACTAGATTCAGCAAACCCCGGAAGATTCAAAGAAATGACTTGGTGGGTTTTTTCTAATTCTTTTATTAGGGGGGCAAAAGAGCTGCTGTCTGCTAATAACGAATGGAACAAAATGATAGGCTTTCCGGTGCCTGAAATTTCAAGGCTTAATGTTTTGTCGTGAATATGAAGCAATTGGGTGGGCATATCATTTATTCCTTATCGTTTTTTTTATTAATTTTTCAATTAAATATATTTAAATTTTAAGATTAATTTAACCGAGGCTGACTTTCTGTATCTTTGTACCAGTCAAACGGCGCATCATCAAGTCGAACCATTACGCTCTTTGTTTCAAAGTGTTGGTCAAAAGATTC
>JBDNHM010000116.1:0-4214 GCA_041688825.1 Burkholderiaceae bacterium
CCATCAACCCAGAACAGTTAGCCATATTAGAAAGCTTAGGGGTCAAAAAACCGACCCATACGACACGTTATATCAACTTGTAATGGAGCGAATTTAAGCGTGCTCCATATAAATCAATGGGTTACGGTTGTAAGTGTCGAATTCGGGCGTTCTGAGTAAATTTCAAAAACCACTCTTCAGTTGTCCTAATTCCAAACGTTGGAACGCTAGTGATCGAAAATGTATGACACTCAATGTTGTTTTCAGCTTGTATCACTAAACCTTCCAAACGCTCGCATGATATTCATCTTCTTTTGTTTTAAATGATCGTCATTTAATGAGCATGCTTACATAAGTTTATTTTGGTGAAATTTTTGTTCCAGTCTGACTTGAATAGAGATTGAATTTCGTTTGTGTAGATCAATCGATATTTTTAATTTTTTCTGCAATCAGTTTTTTTGATGGAGCGAAATATGTACCATTTTGCTTTGCTTTGCTTTGTTTACCCCTTTTATATTAGTACTCGTTCGATTAGGTCCTGTTCAATCACTTTGTGTGTGTAAGATTTGTATGACGTTCTTATTCCTGTGTACATATTTTTTACAAGACTTGCCGTCAATATTTTAAGAAACGTTATTGCTGATTGTTTAATGGATAAACAATGCATTTCTTACTTTTTTGTACCATTTAATAGTATACATAACAAATGTTTTCAATTACACTATTATTATGCGTGGTTTGGAAGTAAACCATATCTTATTTTTTTAAATAACTTATACATACAAAATGAAAAATTTAACCTTGATAGTTTTTTGTATATCTATGCTAATGCCTGTTAGTACGGTTTTTGCGTCAACTCAAATGCAAATTTTAGAGTCTACAATTAAACAAGAGCATGGTGGTGGTTGCAGGAAAAGTAGCCCGCCTGGAATGTGTTGCCATATGGATAATAAAACTGGAACTGTGCATTGCCATTAATTTTGTTGCCATGATCTCGATAAGTAAGTTCTTGTTAGCATTTATTTTGTTACTTAGCCTCGGTGGTTGTGGTGAAAGTGCAGATGTCAGATACGACAGAGGTTTCAATGATGGTTATGCTGCAGGTTACAACACCACTTGTAAAATTCGAGTTACTCTTATTTCGGGTGAGTGGGACGATAAACAATATTCCAGAGGCTATCGAGATGGGTACTCAGAAGGGTCTATAGAATGTAATAAAAAGTAAGAATAATTAAATCGAATAGATTTTTTCACTTTTGAAACACGCTCATAGATTTATTTTATTTGCTTATTTATAATTTTGTATATTTAACCTTAGTAACTTTTAATTATTTAGATCAACTAATTATTGGTAATTAATATGAAGCTATTAATAAATTTTATAGTGATAGTATTTTTTTGTAATGTTTCAAATGCTCAAGTTGTAATAGGAAAAATAACAAATGAGCAAATAGTTAAAAGTTGGTCTAGTTTTATTCTTGATATTTCAGGTGAAAAGTCAGCAAGAATGTCAACTTTCTCTAAGTCACGATCTGGTGAGGGAGTTACATTAGCAATAAATATGTTCCCACCTTGTACGGGATTAAGTATGCGGTTTATTTATACTCTAAATAAACCTATTGTAGAATCTTTACAATTTAAATATTTACTAACAATGAGGGTTGATAGTAACCAACCCTTATTTGGCGAAATTGTTTACGATGCTTCGCCAGGTGATAAGATGGCCTTATTTACCTTGAATACGCTACCTCAATTTCCTGATATTCTTAGTAATATGATCACAGGTCAAAAAATTTATATGAGAGTTGATGATATGTCAGGTAAAGCGATTGATACTATTTCCTTTTCGCTATATGGGTTTACAGCTGGATACAACAGAATGGATAAGCTTTGTAGTCAAATTATTCAAAACCCCAATCATTCAGGGCCGAGTGATTTAGAGAACTTAAGACAAATACCAAAAGATCCAGTCCTTCCACCTAATCCTAATGTACCTTCTTCACCAGTTTTACCAAAGCATCCAAATTCTAAAGGAGTTTAGCTAGAGTTTATTTTTTACATGAAAAAGTTTCAGCGAGGGCTACAGATACAATATAATCCCCAGATTTTGCCCATTCCTCAGGGTTTTCATTCATAAATTTAATTACTATCGCTTTTAACTGACCTAATGTGACATTAGGTGGCGTACATATTAAGAAGTTGTTGAAGCTATCGTGGACGCCAGCAATATACCCAATAAATATTTCAGATGACCTACCCGTTCGTTGCTCTTCTTTAACGTATCCCATTAATGTATTTCCATCAATAAAGGTCGCTTGTGCATTGAATGTTAAAAAAAACAATGTAACTAAAATTTTGGTAAGTATTATTTTTTTATACATTATTGACTATTTTCCATTTGTCGCTTTATAAGAATTATTTTATTATAAATTGTTAGGTTGTTATTTTTTTACCAAGAATTTATTATTGGGTATGAAACTAATGCAAGTTGCTTAATTTCATCAGCAATAAGTTTTACATCGTTTTTAGCTTCAATTTCAGTGCGATATACACAATAATTGATACAAGCTTCAGCATCGTTTGTATCGCTTAACAATAAGATGGCTTCAAATCTATGTAGGTCTGATTTGAACATACGCCTAGTATTCTCTAAGCGTTCAAAAGTTAATCTACTAGGCACGCCTTTCTTATGAGCTAAGATCAATGATTCCATAACAATAACAATAGTTGCTTCTGGTAAGCTCATTGCAGCAAAACTACCTAGTGATTTTATGAAAAGACGAGCGTCGATGCTATCTAACCCACGCATTACAAGTCTTGTTTCTACAAGTTCTTTTATTAATGCTGTTTTTTTTCCCCATTCCGAACATTTTTATCTCCAAATTCAAGCCAGCCAAGCCGCCGCTATCGTAGCTGTCAATTTTGAATAGTGTCGCTCAATCATCGCTGCGCTGTTGCCCATCTGTTTGGCTAGCGTATGTATATCCGTTCTCTTTTCTACAAGTTCTAGCGTAGCATAAGTGTGACGAAGTGAATACAGGGTTCTGACCTGCCCACTGGCATCACGCATTAACTCCACATCTTTCAACAAACGCTTGAATGCACCATCGAGTCTAGCTGGTTGATGTAGATCGCTTGTTCTAAACAGCAATTGCGAGCAATTGCTGGTCAATAGTTGCTCAAAGCTCATCTCAGAAACATCTTTCTGCCGTGCGTGTAATCGCTCCAGTGCCCCAACAGCGGCATGCTTGGCAATCAGCCAGCGCCCCCCAGTTTTGCCATCCACCCATATCCTCAAGTACCTAATGCCTCGATCCGTGTGCCAGTTGACGTGCTGCTAACGAATGCCCAATGCTTCAGTACCATGCCGCATACCTGTGTAGAGCAACATTTCGACGTAGTCACGCACCAAAGGTCTGGTTATTTTCTCAATTGGCAATCTACCTTGTATCGTCCATTCAGGCATTGCTGCCAACAACTGATCAATCTCAGCGCGAGTAAATGCAGGACGAGCAACACTTTTAATGCCAATAGTTGTTAACTTGGGGATTTTGGCATTGGCACTGAGCCAACCATGACGAATTCCTGTTTCTCGCAAGCGATTCCAAGCAGAAGCGAAGTTCATCAGCGTTGATGCACGAGGCTTCTTAGCCATCTGTCTGTCACGCCACAATTCAAAGTCCTGAATGTCTTGATAAGTGATGCTTTCAAATTGTCTGTCATGAAAGTAGGGCAGGAAGTAACGTTCAATACAACTGACATAACTGTCTGCCGCAGTTTTACCTTTGGCAGCATCTATTTGTCGTCTTAGTTCTTTCAGTGCGACGGCCGCAATTTGTGCGAAGCTGCGTGTATTGTGTGCTAAGCCTAGTCTTTGGCGAAATCTGGCAAGGTCATAGGCTTCACAGGCAACCGCAACTGCCAGTTCAAGTGCGGCTCGCTTTGTACTTTGTCTATGCCAAGCGCCGTTCTTGATGCGGTAACGGAATTGCCATAGTGGACTATCCACACGACGAAACACAACTACATCACCGTCCCGTAACTGGACGCTTGTGGGTTGAGTGTACTGAAGTCGATCGAGGTAATGTAGATCGTGGGTAGGTTGGGGCGCTAAAAGTGGCGTATTTAAGATTTCACTTTTTGAGGACATTACGTCTTGAGCATGATGTTGTTCATAGGTAAGCGGTAAGCCAACGCCGTTATATCTTTTACGAATTTAAAAGTTCAAACTTCTC
>JBDNHM010000117.1:0-6005 GCA_041688825.1 Burkholderiaceae bacterium
CGTCCGCTCCGCCAAATAATTTAATTAAAAAGCGCCTCTTGGGGCGCTTTTTTGTTTTATGGGCCATTTAGTGAGCCATTTAGTAGGCTATTTATTGGTTGCATTAAGCCACTATAGTGTTTGCAGTGACTGGCGCACCATTCCAATTGCGTTCGCAACACCGGCTTACACAAGCTTAGGAACTTGGGTAAGAGCGTTACTGAAGGTGAGTACGCTCGCATCTCTTAACCAAGCGGTAATTGCAAAATAACTGAATGCTGGTCAACTGCCGTTATCACTAACTCATGAAAAATTTTAAGTGTGTAACGGCTTGCGTATATCGAATCAATCTACCCCAGAGCACTCAACAAAGCCTGCGCGGCAGGTTCCGATGAGGCAGGGTTTTGGCCGGTAATGAGCAGGCCATCGGAAACAACATGGGGCAGCCAGTCGTCACCTTTCGAGTAGTGCCCGCCATTACGGTTTAGCATGTCTTCCACCAAGAACGGAACCACGTCGGTCAAACCCACCGCACTTTCTTCGGTATTGGTAAAACCGGTTACTTGCTTGCCATGCACGACTGATTTTCCATCGTCTGCTTTGGGGTGGCGAAAAACCGCTGGCGCGTGACATACTGCAGCTACCGGCTTACCAGCGGCTAGCATCGATTCGATTAGTTTGATCGACGCGGCATCTTCTGCCAAGTCCCATAAAGGGCCATGACCGCCGGGGTAGAACACTGCGTCAAAATCATCAGAAACAACAGCGTTAAGTGGCTCGGTGCTAGCGAGTAGCGCCTGTGCAGCCGTGTCTGTCCGAAATCGTTCGGTGGCTTGGGTTTGCGCACTAGGGTCGTCGCTCTTGGGGTCAAGCGGTGGCTGCCCGCCAAGTGGCGAGGCCAGCGTAATGTCGTGGCCAGCATCTTTGAACACATAGTAAGGGGCGGCAAATTCCTCGAGCCAGAAGCCGGTTTTATGGCCAGTGTTGCCGAGTTGATCATGCGAAGTCAGAACCATTAGTATCTTTTTCATCGTATTTATTTCCTTATAAGATGATTTTGGTATTGGGTTTAAGTCATTAGACTTCTAACTAATGAGTGAGGTTGCCGTTTTTAGTCTTAACCAGATGAATAACCACCGATTATTGCCTAATGGTGTCAGGTAGCCACGTTGCGATCTGGGGGAAGATAATCAACAAAATAGTCGCTAAGACAAGTAGCAAGAAAAATGGAAATGCGGCCACCGCAACTTGCCATAGATTTCTACCCGTTATCGACTGCAAAATAAAAAGATTTATACCAACAGGCGGGGTAATTTGCGACATTTCGATCACTACAACCATAAAAATACCGAACCAAATAGGGTCAATACCTGCTTGCTGGGTGATAGGCATAATGACTGCAGCGGTTAACACCACAATTGAAATACCGTCTAAAAAACATCCCATTAGAACAAATAGCAAAGTGAGTGCAAAAAGCAGCTCATACTTGCCCAGCTCTAGTGTACCCACCCAAGCAGAAAGCTCTCGGGGAATACCTGTAAACCCCATCGCTGTTGACAAAAAGGCGGCGCCCGCCAAAATGAAAGATACCATAACACTGGTCTTGGTGGCACCTAATACGCTATCAATAAAGCTTTTTCGAGTTAATGACCCAGTAAACAAAGCTATTAACAAAGCACCCACAACGCCCACTGCCGCAGCCTCGGTAGCCGTTGCAATGCCCATGTAGATCGACCCAATGACCGCTATCATGAGCAGCACAATCGGGAATAACTTAGCCGTTTCACGAATTCGTTTAAAAAACGGAATACGCTCTTCTCTTGGCGGCACCTTAGAGGGGTTAAGCATTGACCAGATAGCCAAATACCCCATAAATAAAACCATTAACATCAAACCCGGCAACACACCCGCAATAAACAACCGCGTAATCGAGACATCTGCGGCCACGCCATAGACGATCATAATGATTGATGGCGGAATGAGAAAACCCAGCGTAGAAGAGCCTGCCAAACTACCAATAGTGGTTTGTTCGTCATAGCCGCGTTTGAGTAATTCTGGAATGGTAATGCGACCAATCGTGGCGGTGGTAGCGGCTGAAGAACCTGAAACCGCAGCAAAAATACCGCAACTTAAAACGTTAATATGTATTAGACGACCAGGAAATCCAGCCAGCCATGGTGACAAGCCTTCAAACATGTCTTTTGCTAAGCGCGTTCTATATAGTATTTCGCCCATCCAAATAAACAAAGGTAAAGCGGTTAACGCCCAGCTTGAACTTTGCCCCCAAATAACTGTTGCTTGAATGCTAGCTGCCGGAGCATGCGAAAACAACAACATACTGATTAAGCCAACCGACATCAAGGTGACGGCTACCCAAACACCTGACGCCAATAGCACCAACATCATGACAGCGACGATTAAACCAATTGTTGAGACGTCCATGATTTAGTCCATCACTCGTTCTTTGTTTTTTTCGAAATTCGGCTCTTTGCCTCGAAAAACATTTACTAAGTCTTCGAGAACAGCCAAACAAAATAGCGAAACGCCAATGCCCATACTTAATTGAGGAATCCAGATGGGGTACTTCAGAATGCCTGTTGATACCTCTTTAAAAGCCCAGCTTTCATAGACTAACGTTATGGAATTAAACGCCCAAATAGCAATCATCGCGGCTGCAAACGCAAGCCCTAACAACATCATGATGCGTTGGCCTTTTGTTGAAAACCGATCAGTCAGTAGGGTGACACGAATATGAGACCCCGATCGAAACGAATAAGCCAACCCCAAAAAGCTGCTTGCCGCCAGTGAGTAACCGGCAAACTCGTCTGCAGACGGAATTTGCTTGTTGAAGAAACGGGCAACAATTTGAGCCACGACCAAAGTAGCAATCGTCACTAAAAAGATACCTGCTAAGTAGCCGCTCCAGGTGAAGAGCCGATCAAAGAATTTACTGAGCATGGTGTCCAGTTCCAGAGAAAAACAAAGCCGGAGCATTGCTCCGGCTTTGGGACTTTAAATAAAATTAACGCAATGGTGCGAGAATTTTTTCTGCATTGGGGCCAACGGCTTCTGCCCACTCAACTGACATCACGTCGCCAATTTGTGCCAAAGATTTGGTCACGGCTTCGTTAGCTGTACGGTACTGCATTTTTGCCTTAAGCTGGTCAGTGGTTTTGCTGAAGACTTCTTCGCTCAACTTCCAACCGCGTGTTTCAGCCGTTTTACCCGCATCAATTATCGCTTGTTGCGCTTTTGGGGTTAAACGTTTGAAGGCTGCCTCATTTACATAAATCATGTTCTTGGGCATCCACGCTTGCGTGTCGTAGTAATAGTTTGCGAATGTCCAGGCTTCTGTACGCACACCGGTTGCCGCTGAAGTCACCATAGCATCTACTATACCTGCAGTGAAAGCCTGAGGAATTTCAACGGCCTCAACCGTTGTGGGTACGGCCTTCATCAACATTGCCATTTTTTCAGTGGTTGCGTTGTAAGTACGAAACTTAACGCCTTTCATGTCGGCAATGGTTTGAATCTCTTTCTTGGTATAGAAGCCTTGACCTGGCCATGGCACAGCGTAAATTAAACGCATACCCTGTTCTTGCAGGTAAGCTTCAACGAACGGGCGTTGCCCTTGCCAAAGCTTCATAGCGCTTGGGTAACCTGTGACCAAAAACGGAATAGCATCGACTTGAAAAATTGGGTTTTGGTTGCTTAAATTAGCCATCAATGTTTCGCCAATTTCTACTTGGCCGGTACGCACTGCGCGCGGAATCTCGGGATGCTTAAAAAGAGACTGGGCTGAATGAACCGTAATAGATAACTCGCCACCCGAGATTTTATTGACATCAGCCACAAATAGCTGAATGTTCTGGGTATGGAACTCTGATTCTGGGTAGGGGGTGGCCATGTTCCATGTGGTTTGAGCTATAGCGCTAAACGACAAAGTCGCTACGGCTGCTGTTGCTATCAAACTTTTATAGGTTGTGCGCATAGGATTTATCTCCGGGTTTTTGGTGACTGTCTAAGTTGCCTAACAAGAAAGAAAAATATTATCAGTCTTGCGGGGTCAGTACAACTTATTTCAACCTATTCAAATCATTTTTAATAGGTCAGCTTTTAATATATGTCACGTATTTTTTACTTGACGTCGCTTAAAGCAACTAATTTATGCGCCGCTGCGTCTTCAAGCTCACTTTTTGCACGTCGCAATATTTGCCAACCGCTATGCAAGGCTAAGCTAGCCATCAATACAGCAACTATTAGATCGGGATAGGCTTTACCTGTGCCCAACACACCTAAAGCGGCCAACATCACAGCAACATTGCCTATTGCGTCATTGCGTGAACATAACCAAACGCTTCGCATGTTGGCGTCACCTTCACGAAAAATATAAAGCATAGCAGCCACCGACACATTGACAATCAATGCCAAAAAGCCAACAGCACCCATCGCGACAGGGTTAGGCGCTTGACCGTTAAACGCAGCGTAGATTGCATAACCTAAAATATATAGACCAAACGCACACATGCTCAGTGCTTTAAGTTGTGCCGCGCGTGCACGCCAAGAAATGGCTGCCGTCAATACCGCTAGTGACACACCATAATTGGCCGCATCGCCAGCAAAATCGATGGCGTCAGCCCAAAGAGAAAGTGAGCGGGCAATTGAACCAGCCCAAACTTCCACAAAAAACATCGCCGCATTTAATATCAACGCAACCCAAAGCAAACGTTTATAAAGCTTAACATTGACCATACTTTCAGCAGGTGGGCTGTGGTTGTGGTCGTCGCAGCAAGCCATATGTTTAGCCTTAAATGTTAATTGCTTCGGTCTTAACCCACCGCATGGCGACGTATAACAAAACCGCACATGCTGAAATAAAAATATACATCATGCCTGCGCCTGCAAGGCGTATTAAATAGCCTGCAAGTAAAGGCCCAAGGGTTGCCCCAATACCGTACATCATTAATAAAATAGCACTCAAATTGACGCGCTTTTCTGGGGCAATGATATCGTTTGCGAACGAACCGGCTTGAGCGTAAAGGGTAAATTGCAAGGTGCCGGTGGCTGCCCCCAATACCAGCAACCATTCAAATGAAATGGGTAGCCAACCCCATAAGAAAACACTCAATACTGCCAGCACCGCACCGTTTATTGCAATCAGTCGTTCGCGCGGCATACGGTCAGACAACCAACCCATTGGCCATTGAGCCAATAGCCCTGCCAACACCGTTGTCGACATGAAGGTTGCCACTTGTAGGGTGTCAAAAGACTGCAAGGCGCCATAAACCGCACCAAAGCCATAAAAAACGCCAGTAATGCTGCCCGTTAGAAACATGGTGATGAGCGCCTGCGGCACGCGATTCACAAAGTATTTAATATCTAATGGTGCGGGGCTAGGCACCAAGGGGTGCGCCTGAGTTGACCAAACAATGGGTATTAAACACAATATGTGACCAATCGCCACCAATGTTAATGGTCGCCAATCAAGTGTTGGGTAGAGGGTAATCGCCATTTGCCCAAGCGCTATACCCAAGCCCGACATGACCAGATAAATTGAAAAAACACGACCCCGATTATGGTTTTGAGTTTTTTCGTTAAGCCAGCTTTCAATCACCATGTATTGCAAGACCATGGCCATGCCCACAACTGCTCTAAACACCACCCACATTGCCAAGTCATCAACAAGCGTTTGTGCCAACACCATAACAGCTGACGTGGCTGATGCCACAGCAAACGCCCGCACATGCCCGACCCGCACAATCATTAAATAACCGGCTCTGGCACCTATAACTAACCCAAAATAATAGGCAGATATGAGTGCGCCCACCCATACTTGGCTCACACCGTCAGCAGTGAGTTTCAAACCCATGTAAACGTTGAATAACCCAAGCCCCATTACCATCAAGAGGGTTGCGATAAAGAGCGATGAAAAACCGCGAATGGTGAAAAACATGACTCACTTTGGCCTATAAATAGGCATTTACTAAATAACTAATTTGTAACAATTAAAAATGTTTAAGGGTTAA
>JBDNHM010000015.1:0-1132 GCA_041688825.1 Burkholderiaceae bacterium
CCGTGTAATTGCATAAAACGCTTTCGTTCACCTTGATCGGTCGCTCGGTTGATGGCGGGCATAAGTATTTGACGAGTGGGCAGGGTGGTTAATGCAATCAGAGCCAGTATGAGCGCACTGAAACCCTCTACAAAAGCAGATAGTAGGGCAGCCAGTGCAGAGGTGCCCATAACAAATACGTAAAAAGGTGGGAAAGCCTTGCGTATTAATGCACGGGCTTCAACAGCAGGCAGTACTTTAAACAAAAAAGCTGCAAAGGCCGCCGCAAAAAGCAGCATGCCACCAAATAGCCATGCGGTGACAAGAAGCGCGGCGATACGAAGATAATCATCCATGATGGGTGTGCCTATACGAGTGAATTGTTATGCCAACACGATACCTGTAAAGTTGCCCTAATTTGCCCAATATCACCTTATTTTGCAGGTCAATGCCAACGCCTTCTGTAGTAGCAACAGCCTCTTCAAGTGAGTTGCACATATCGTTACCCCATAAAGATTCAAATCTAAGCGACATAGACAATATTTTAAATTTAAGAGAAATCAATCTAATGAGCGGTTTGAACACGTGGAATTCAAGCGCGTCTAGAGGTTAATTAATCATATTGGCTATTAATGAAAAAAAATGTCATTGTTTTCATGTTTTTGGTAATGACTGCATTTTCTGTAAAGGAATAGTAAGTCATGTTGTGTTGTTGTTCTGTTAAAGTGGAAGAATGATAATTTTTAAAAAAACATGGGCTACGCTCTTTTTAGTAGTTTTAATGGTCGCTACATTTTCAACTGAAGCGAGGGCGGCTGCATTTAATAAAGAAATTCTTGTTCTTGAGCAGCGCACTGCTTTGTTAAAACATCACCCAAATATTAAAGATGGCGAAACGGGCCATGTTTTATATTTTGAAGGTGAGCTATATTTTAAAGATGGCAAACGCGCGGGAATTTTATATGGTTCGACGGTAGCTATCGATATTAAAGACAGCGATTCAAACCCTGAAATTCGTCATAGAGATCTGATTTTTGTGATTGATGATAGCCAGATTTTGTCTTCAGGTATATCGGGTTACGAACGCACGCCAAAATGGAAAGCAGAAGGTCGAGAATGGTTGCCCCTTGATTTAGCAATATTAGGTGGAACG
>JBDNHM010000118.1:0-19555 GCA_041688825.1 Burkholderiaceae bacterium
CTAAAACTAAGTGAATCGCCAAGGTCCGGCCTGTCGGTAGGCATATACCAAGGTTAAATTCAAAATGTATCGACTACGCATGTAGAACTGTCTGTAGAGGGCTTATGGACGGGGGTTCAATTCCCCCCGGCTCCACCATATGCAAAAACCAACCCCTCGGGGTTGGTTTTTTTTGACTGGCGGCGTGTTTGCGGGGGTTCCTGCGTGTTTTTGCGGACTTCGGAGAATGCCATTTCTGCCACCACCCAAAATGTCACATTGAATCCAGATTTGCACAGATCCTAGCAAGTAGCTGATCAAAATCAGGCTGACCTTGGTAGTAGAGCGCAGAGGATTTTTTGTATTCCTTAGTAAAAAGGTCTCGCTGCTGAGAATCTTTCAGGGTGAAGGCTGGATTCTTGGCGATCACTAATTCATCTCCGGACCGGAAGCGTTGCACTTTTCGGTCCTGATAAGTCTGCTCCTTCATGAATTCCTGAACTTCGGGTAGATCGAGCAAGCAATACACGTCGTAGTAGTGGCGCAGAAAGTTTCCGGGAAATTTTTGAACTTCAGCCAAACGGCGGTACTTGGTCGAGATGGTCTGGAGCTTCTCGACGAACGTGTGAGTCGGCGCGTAGCAAGGCACATCGGTGGCACGGTTGTCGAAAACTACAACGCCACGGCTCAACGCGAAATCTAAAGCCCAAGAGGAGATTGTGACGGGTCGGTTGGGTGCTGTATCGTCGAACCCCAGTTCTAGCAAGAGGCCATCTTTTAAGCCTGTGATGGTGGCAGCGCGGGTTGAGTAGACGAGCCGAATGCCTGCGCTGCGCATTTTTTCGTCGTCAAAGAAGGTGTCGCGCTCAACACTTTCGATACCAGGGATGCGGATGCGTTTTGATAACTCGTCGTAATAAGCACGCCTCGAATCGATGTGGGAAGGTTTGTCCTGGTTGCGCCCTGTTTTGACATCTATGTCAGCAGGTGGCTCGATGCGGATGTCAATGTCTTCTGAGAAACGATGGATGACCCCGAAGCCTTTGGACAGGGATGTGCCGCCCTTTAATTCGAACACAAAGCCTTGAGCCTGGAGTCCCCAGAGGCTGTGCATGATCCAGTAGTCTTTTTCGACCAAAATGGGGTCGAGCGCGCGCTCGTTAGCGACAATCGCAAGCAATTGATCGAAGTCACGTCGTTCGTGAAGAAAGTCAGCCACCGACCCAGTCCCGAACGCGTTTGCGAGTGGCCATGTTGCCGTAGTTATCCAATGCATGTTGGAGTCGGGGTTGATTAAAAGACATCAGCTTGGTGCGGGCTCGGCTGAGCACCGCGTCATTGTCTTCGGCCAATTCGCCTAAGTTGTTCAGCAGGTCTACGTACAGGAATTCAGACGTCAGTTTTTTGGGAAATCGTGGCTTCAATCTGAAATTAAACTGTCGGTTACCCAGTTTGAAAACGCCATGTCGTTTATGGTTGTAGACCAGTGTGCTGTTGTAAAGTTGGGTGGTACCTAAGCCCACTGCGTTGTATGACGATGGTGAAAACACCAAAAAATCATTGTCACGCAGAAATCCTCGCACTACCTGTTCGTCAGTGGGAGGCAAGGGACCAAAGTTTGATTGCTTTGGTGCGTAGTAAAGCCCCTGAGCCAGCTTTTTAAGCATGCCTGTGGACACCAGTTCACGCAGATGCCGATCAACTGCATTACTCAGGCGAGCAAGATCTTCACGCCGATAGACACGACCAGCTTGCAGCTCGTCCGCAAGGTGCGCAGTGGCACCCCTTAGGGAAGGCGTAAATAGTGTGGCGGAGGTTGACATGGAGGCTTTTTCATTGAAGTTTCATGCATTTTAGCGCTTCTTGCCCGATGTGTCACCTCCCTTTATCGGTGATTCAGTGTCAGTGCACAACGATCTGAAGCGTCTCAAGTTTTGGAAAGTCGCTCTTTTGCCAGCCTCGTACCTTCAACTAATGCTTGCAATTTGCGCAATGCCACTTCTCGCCCCATCGGCGCCAAGCCACAATTCGTGCACGGGAACAACCGTTCTTTCGGTACAAACTGCAGCACCAGGCCGATGGTATCAGCCACTTCCTCAGGTGTCTCGATCACGTCGCTGGCCACATCGATCACACCTACCATCACATCTTTACCTTCCAGCAGCTTCATCAGGTAGGGCGGTACATGTGAATGAATACATTCAAGGCTTACTTGGTCGATGCTGCTGCGAGCCAACGCAGGAAAAACCGTTTCGTATTGACGCCATTCGTCACCAAGTGCATCTTTCCAGTCGGTATTGGCTTTGATTCCGTAGCCGTAGCAAATGTGCACCGCCCTATGTCACACTAGTTGTCCGGTCGTTTAATTTCTTTTTGAAACCTGAAGGGGCGGTTTAAGTGAAGTTGCGATGCCAACCGACGGCACTGAATTTAAAGATAACGTCATTCGTAAAATGATGCCACCTGAAGCCAAAGTGTCGAAAAAATTGGCCAACTAAGGCGTAATCAGAAACTTGGTGTTGGTTACGGGTTGCTTATACAAAGCAACCGCCTCAAGGCTCAGCGCTTGGGCCAACGACACTTCTTGGGTGTAATGACTTGCAAATGTCGTTGTAAGTTCGCTGATGACACGTGCATACATCTTTTGTAAGATGACTGGGTCGATTGTTTTCAAGAACGGAAACACCAACCAGCCACCAACACCCCATGTCATACCAATATTTCGGGGCAGTTCGATCGGGTTAAGGTCAAGCCCGCCATAAATATAGACCTGCTTATGAACGTTAGAGCCATAGCGACTGTACTCTGTAGCCTTGCTGTTAATGACCTTTTCCATACATTGAAGTATTTGCCCGGCCAGTTTGCCCCCGCCGATGGCATCGAACGCCAAGGTGGCGCCGGTGGCTTCTAATGCAATTGTGAGTTCATCAAGAAAGTCAGGTGCACTGGCGTTGCACACATGCACAGCACCTTGAGACAACAACAAATCGACCTGTTCTTGTTTGCGCACAATATTAACTAAGCCAATGCCATCTTTAAGGCAAATTCGGTTGAGCATTTGCCCCAAGTTCGATGCGCCAACAGTATGCACCAGCGCCGTGTGACCTTCTTGACGCATGGTTTGAACCATTCCCAATGCCGTGAGTGGGTTAATGTAGGAAGAAGCCCCTTGAGCAGCAGTGGTGCCTTCGGCCAGAACCAAACACTCATTGGCATCGATCGCGCGGTATTGGGCATACATTGCACCACCCAGAATCGCCACCATTTTGCCCATCAGTTTTTGCGCTTGTACTGAAGACCCTGCACGCACAACACAGCCCGCACCTTCATTGCCCACCGGCAGCGATTGGCCCAAGCGACCCGCCATAGCAGGCATAAATTGAGGGGGTACATGCCCAGTCAATATTGGCTGCTGGGGCGTACCGGCGACTTTGAAAGTATTGACATCGGCAGCACCAAAGAGCAGGCCGATGTCTGATGGGTTCAGGGGAGATGCTTCAATACGCACCACAACCTCATTTGCCTTTGGTTCAGGTATGGCCACATCAATCAACGAAATCTCTAACTCGCCGTTAGACTTAATTAAAGACCGCAATTCAAGCCCCGTATTTGTATTCATAAGACCTGTGGCTTTTGCTTGCTTTTCAGCCTGTGTTGATGTGTTGACTTGATTCATGTTGAGCACCTTTGGTTTTGACTTGTTAATTGTTTCATCATTAACAACACTTGATGTTAGGAACCCTTCCTTACGAATAGACACTTTAACAAACAATGCATCTGGTTAGCATGACTGAACTAAAAAGCAGTTATTCGAGAAATTCCCGAACTTCATCTCTTAAAGAACGCATGTCTGGCGCGTAAGATTCAATGTGGCACTTATCGTCAGTTGAAAAACGGATAGAAAGATTAAATGCAATCGGTTCTTGTTTTGAATTTACCCAAAGTGGCATAGCAATTGCATGTAAGGTCGGCTGGTAGGTGCCCAGAGCTAGGCAATATCCCTTCGTGTCAAGACTTTTAAAAGACTGCTCAATCACCTTTCGATACTTGGTGTACTGACTAGGTAAACGATCTTTGTATAATTTCATTAGGTATTCAAAACGGTTCGATTCAAGTGCAAACAGCAGGGCATGACCTATGGCGGTTTCCATAATCGGTCGAGTTGCTCCGATTTCGGGTTGTTCTATCCAATCAGAATTTGGCCTAAAACTTTCAAGATAAATGGCCTCGAGGCCGACTAACGCGGCCATTGATGTTTGACCCCCTGTTTTATCAGTCAGGTCTTTCATTATTTTTCGAGCAACATGACGTTCTTTTAGGTTAGCCAATACTGGGTATCCCAATGCTAGGGTGCCATAACCAAGCTTGTATTTTCTATTCACAACGTCATGCTGCAATAGACCAAGGCCGCACAACGTTCTGGTTAGTCTAGCGACCGTCGTTGGATGTAAGCCAAGTCGTTCACTCAAGGTTTTATTTCCAAGTAAAACGTCTTGTGTAGTGAAACAGCGCAGTAAAGCGACGGCATGAACAACGGTTGTACTGATTTCTTTTTTAGAAGAAATGCTCTCGACAAACCCTAGATGGGCAAGATCTCTCAAATCAATCTCCTTAATTGCGATTATCGAAAGTTTATTCTAAGTTGTTGGAGTAGACTTTTTTTAAAGAACCTCTTACAAGTTCATGCATAGCAAATTGTGCTTGACTAACAATCACATCACGGAGAAAAAAATGGCTAAGGTAGAAAATTTGACGAGAACCGGAGGAAATTTAGTTGTTCAGGCGCTTTGCGAAGAGAACGTAAAACATGTCTTCGGCTTGATTGGATCGGCAGGAATGGAAATATTTGATTCACTGTATGACAAACCACAAATTAAATTTATTGGGGTCCGAGATGAAAGAACCGGTACGCACATGGCTGACGGGTATGCTAGAGCTTCAGGCAAAGCTGGTGTCATTCTGGCAGGACAAAACGGGCCAGGCGTAACAAATTTAGTGACAGGTTTAGCTCAAGCGAACGCAGCCTTTTCACCTGTCATAGCACTGGCTGGTTGCCTTTCGTCTGAGCACCAGTACAGAGATGCTTTTCAAGAGGTTGATCAGTTTTCCCTTCTAAAGCCTGTTACGAAAAAAACCTATTTGGTTCCCTCGACGGCCCGTATTCCAGAATTGGTACGAGATTCATTTCGAACAGCTATGTCACCCAAACGGGGCCCGGTTGCTTTAAATATTCCTCGAGATGTCTTGTCTCAAACTATTGAAAATGGCGAGTTTTTTTCACCCGTTGGTCGCGAACTAGACGTGTTGTGTGGCCCGTCTGCTAAGGTAATTGATGCCGTAGTCAATCTTATTAGAAAAGCCAAAGCACCCCTTATTCTTGCGGGTGGGGGCGTCAAAAATGGGCGTTATGGTAAGTCGGTTGAAAAGCTGTCTTCTATACTAAATGTGCCGTTGGCTACATCACCAGGTCACGGCGACGCTGTATCAGCCAGCTTTGACAATTATGCAGGTCAAGTGGGGCCACGCGGCAATGTCATATCTACCGAATTGATGCAAACAGCAGATCTTATTTTAGCTATTGGTACTCGCATCGGATTTAACGCAACATTCTTTTCTTACGACAACATAAATCGAAATGCGAAAATCGTTCAGGTTGAGCTTGACCCGCTTTCAATCGGGCGTTTTTTTCCTGTAGAAATGGGCATACTCGCTGATGCGGGTGTCTTTACAGATTCGTTGATTGATGGTCTATGTGATTACAAACCATCAGCACCAGTCAATAAGTGGACAAAACAATTCAAGGCTAAGCGAAAAACACTTCTGCAAGAACGTGATGCCGTTCAGATCACAAAAGGTTTTATACAACCTGATGCGCTTTTTAAAGCTATTCGTGGTGTCTGTCCAACAGACTCAGCCTTCACCCTTGATGCAGGAACACTATGTTTGCAAGCCACTGATAAGTTAAATTATCACGTCACACCAAGTTTGTTTTCTCCATTAGACTTTGGCCTCGTCGGTTTTTCTTATGCATGCGGTTTAGGGGTAAAAGTAGCTATGCCTGAGCGCCCGGTGATCAGTTTGATGGGCGATGGTGGTTTTGGTATGACATCGAGTGAGTTGGGAACGGCCGCAGAATTTAATATTGGAACGATCTGTGTCGTGATGAATAATGGCTGCTGGGGCGCAGAAAAAGCATATCAGAGAGATTTTTTCAATAAACGATACTTAGGTTCAGAAGTGCCTAACCCTAAGTATGATCAGCTGGCTGAGCTTTGGGGTGTTCGCGGCTACAGGGTCGAAACAATTAGTCAATTTGAACAGGCCATGGCAAACGCCTTATCTGAAAATAAACCAGCTGTGCTTGATGTGTTGGTTGACCCAGATGCGCTCTATAGTTTTCGACGTGATTCCTTCAAAAGTCGAACTAAGGGTTGACCTAATGGAGTTCGACTATATCGTAGCAGGTGCGGGTTCGGCAGGTGCCGTTGTGGCGGCTCGTTTGGCACAAGCGGGTAGCAAAGTGCTCTTGTTGGAAGCGGGTGGCAAAGACAGCTCTATTTGGTTTCACATACCTATGGGGGTGGCTAAAATATTGAATAACCCCCGTTGGGTTTGGCCGTTTCAAAGCTCACCTCAGGCCAACATGGTTGGCCAACAGATTTATTCTCCAAGGGGTAAAGTTCTCGGCGGATCAAGCTCGGTTAACGGCATGGCTTACATATGGGGTGACCCGGATGAGTTTGATCGTTTGTCAGCGTTGGGCATAAAAGGTTGGAGCGCAGCTGAGGTCAAGCCTTTTTTTAAACGCATCGAAACAAATCAATACACTAATCATCCTGATCGGGGGCGCTTAGGCCCTATCAAAATCACAGACCGTGCAGCTCATGCACGTGACCCCATATCGGATGGTTTTATTGACGCTTGTATGGCTTTGGGCATTCCGCCTACAGAAGACTACAACGCAGTTAAATATGAAGGTGTTCGCTACCTCGAGCAAAACGCATATCGAGGGCGTCGTTACAGTTCGGCAGTAGGTTACTTAAAGCCTCTGAAAAGACATCCAAACCTTACTATCTGGACCAACACACACATTGAAAAAATAGTCTTTGAGGGTGATGCTGCGCATGCCTTGCTTGTAGCTAAAGAGGGCCGTTCGGTTCACGTGCGGTGCAAACATGAAATTGTCTTGGCTTGCGGTGCGTTAAAAACACCTCAGATATTGGAGCTATCGGGCGTAGGCAACCCTGATATTTTATTGAAGCATGGCATTGAATTGAAGATGCCGAACGTTCATGTCGGCGAACACTTGAGTGATCACCTGCAGGTCAGGCGAACGTATAGAACAACTCTACCCATTACGCTAAATGATTTAGCCAATAGTTCTTGGGTAAAATTTAAAGCGGGTTTTCAATACCTTTTGACAGGGCGTGGTTTATTGTCAGGCACGTCCTCAACGGCGCATGCCATTACTCGTGCGAACCCTGAGAGTGATCGAGTTGATGCAATGATCAGGCTCTATCAAATTAGCGGGTCTGACCGATATGCACGTGCAACATCAGTCGGTTTAGACCCGTTTTCTGGGTTCTCAATCGGTGGTTTCTTGTTGTACCCCAAGTCATGTGGCAGCGTTCATATTGCTAGCGCTGATGCGACCGTTGAACCCACCATAGACCCTAATTATCTCGCTGATATATCAGACCAGCAAGACGTGGTTCATTTGCTTCGACGAATCGAACACATTGCATCTCAACCCGCCATACAGCAATTTATTACGCATGAGACTCGACCGGGCAGACCCATGAGTGATGCAGAGCTGTTGATGTATGCCAAGCAGATCGGACAAACTGCGTGGCATACGGTGGGAACTTGCCGAATGGGGCGTCTAGGTGAATCAGTAGTTGACTCGGAATTGCGAGTGCACGGCATTCGGAATCTTAGAATTGCTGACATATCAGTTTTACCAACATTGGTGTCATCAAACACCAATGCCGCCGCAATGATGATCGGCGAAAAATTAGCTGATTTTTTAATTAAGTCAAATAAGGAATAATGAAGATGAGCACAAAATATTTAAAGATTGATGAATACAAGCAACGGGGTGATTGGAACAAGACATGGAGCTTATTAGAGGAAAAGTCACCTGATTTTTTAGAAGCCTACCTCAATTTTCGAGATGTACCGCATCAGACTTCAAACATTCCCCAAAAGTATCGAGAACTTATTCTTGTAGCCATTAATGTTGCAACGACACATATGTACGAACCCGGCACAAAACGCCATATTGAAAACGCTAAGAAACACGGGGCGACTGAACAAGAGGTGCTTGAGACCATTCAGATGGTGTCAATCATGGGTATTCATTCCTGTAATTTAGGTTACCCACTGGTTTCTGAAATCTTTAGAGAGCGGTCACCTAAGTGATATCAAACCTTTTCGCGAATTTTTTTGCTATGTCATTTGTTTTACTGTAACGGTATTGGAGCAGTATGAGCCAATAACAAACTATTTTGATAAAACTACGTCAACAGTTTTGTAGCAAAATTGTTGACAATGTTGTAACAACAAACTAAAGTTAATAGATCAAATAGTCATGAGTTGAATTTGGTCATTATGAAAAAATCTTCACCTGAACCAAACGTAACGGCTAAAACAGTTAGCGTTGACAGTGTTACCCAAGAGTTGCGGCGCTTAATTGCTACCCAAATTATTCCGCCGGGAGCCAAAATGAGCGAGGTCTCTCTTTGTGAAAAGTATGGCATATCAAGAAGTCGCGTTAGAGAAGTATTGACTGCGCTTGAACAGCGGGGGCTGGTTGAACGCATTCCAAATAAGGGCGCCATTGTGGTTCGGCTAGAAACATCTCAGATTTGTGATATTTACGAAGTAAGAGAGGTGCTTGAAGGATTGTGTGTAAGGTTGGCCACACAACGTGGTGATAAGAAAATGTGGGTAAAGTATTTTAATGAATTCAGTGGGCAACTTGAGCGATGCGTTGAGCAGGGTGATATTGATCAGTACATTGCAGCATACGAGAGGTTTCACGCTGATGTGGTGACAGCAACCGGAAATCAGATTCTTGCTGAGTTACTTGACAGCATCTTCGAACGAACACAAACAATAATAAGACGCACCATCATTTTGCCTGGCCGAGCGGCCCATGGACTAAAGCAGCATCAGGCTGTTTTGTCGGCAATGGTCAAGGGTGATGGCGAAAAAGCGGAAGAGGCAAGAAGGGAAACCATGAGAAGTGCCAAGTCATATTTTGATCGTTACCAAAAGTACGTTCTCTAACTCAATAAATTAGCGAAACCAATGAAACCTCAATCTCTAAACGGCATTACGGTTTTGGAACTCGGTTCAACAGTCGCAGGCCCTTTTTGCGGGCGTTTATTAGCTGACTTTGGAGCAAGCGTCATAAAGGTAGAGCCACCTGAGGGTGATCCTGTGCGCACAATGGGTAAGCGATTAAATGGTATGTCACTTTATGCCTCTAGCATTTTTCGCAATAAAAAACTACTTTCAATTGATCTTCGAACGCAGGCTGGCATTGAAATCACCCGCCGACTCGCTTTAAAGGCTGACATACTGATTGAAAATTTCAGGCCGGGCACGATGGAAAAATGGGGCTTAGGCTATGAAGAATTAAAAAAAGAAAACCCGGGGCTGATCATGGTTCGAATCAGCGGTTTTGGGCAAGATGGCCCTTATAAAGACCGTGCAGGTTATGGCGTCATTTGCGAAGCGATGAGCGGGTTGCGCCACTTAACCGGTGATGTTGATAGGCCGCCCGCTCGGGTTGCGGTTTCAATGACCGATTACATTACTGGGTTGTATGCGGCGTTTGGTGCCATGAACGCTTTGATGGTGCGTAACCGAACGGGAATCGGTCAATGCGTTGATGCGGCACTTTATGAATGTGCATTCAGCTTTATGGAACCCTGGATTTCTGCCTTTGATAAGTTGGGTCATGTTGCGAATCGATGTGGTTCAAGGCTACCTGAAAGCACGCCAAATAATTTGTATCCAACACAAGATAATCAGCATATTCATATTACTGCAATGGCCGATTCTATTTTTTCTAGGCTTTGCGTTGCAATGGGTCAGCCTGACTTGGCGCACAACCCTCTTTTCAATTCAGCTACTGCTCGCGGTGAGAATTTTGAGGCAGTCGACGACTATATTGCTCAATGGACAAGCCTTCATAAACTAGAGGCCGTTGAAAAAATTCTTCAATCGCATAACGTGCCTGCGATGCGTATTTATACGATTGAAGACATCTTTCAAGATCCGCATTACGCTGCGCGTGGCTCAATACAGCATATACCCGATCAAGTGCTGGGGTCGGTAGCCATGGCACAGGTCGTGCCAAGGCTTTCTGAAACACCGGGTCACATCAATCATGCAGGTGAATGGGTAGGTTCTTCGACGAAGTCTGTTCTTCAGTCTTATTTAGGCATGAACGAACTCGAATTAAATATGTTGCAAGCTCAGGGTGTGATTTTTGACCAGCCTAAACCAACAGAAGTTGAGTCTCAAGATCAATTAACTTCGCAAGACAATATTAGCTAATAATAGGTTGTTAAAGATGAATCGAATTGAGCAGGAATTTCTAGATAGAAAAGCAAAAGCCTTGGCAATGGGTGGGGCTGAGAAACTGGCCAAGCGCAAATTACAAGGCAGGTTAAATGCCCGTGAACGTATTGACTATTTATTAGACAGCGGTTCGTTTGTCGAGTCAGGCTTGTTGACTACTTCAGTTATTGCAAGTCAAAAAGAACAATCACCTTGTGATGGCAAAATTACAGGTTTCGGAAAAATCAACAGCCGTCGTGTTGCACTTGTTTCTAATGACTTCACTGTTTTTGGTGCCTCTAGCGCTGCGACCAACGGAAAAAAAATAGGGCACATAAAGAAAACAGCGACGCAGCGGGGTATGCCACTGATATTTTTAGGTGAATCTTCCGGTGCCCGTATGCCTGATCACATGGGTTCAGCGGGTATGGGGTCTTTGCTAGGCAATGACGGTTCGCAGTACAGGCGAATGCGAGAGATTCCCTGGGTGTCAGCCACACTCGGCATGTCATACGGTTCCTCCTCTTGGTATTCTGTTATGTCAGATTTCAATGTCATGCGCAAGGGTGCCATTCTTGCCGTCTCAAGCCCATTGCTTGCTTCAATGGCTATTGGTGAAGCGGTTGACCCTGAGGCCTTGGGTGGTTGGCGTTTGCATTCAGAGGTGACTGGGTTTGCTGATGTGGTCGTTAATTCAGATGAAGAGGCATTAGATGCCATTAGAAACTTTTTAAGTTACTTACCAAGCCATCATAAAGAGCCGCCACCACTTATGCCCGTTCCAGCAGGTTCCGGTGAGGGTATGGAAAGCATCAGCGCATTGATCCCTGAGAGTCGCACTCAGGTTTATGACATTAGAAAAGTAATTAAAACTATTGTAGATAAAGAATCGTTTTTTGAATTGAAAGCAAGATTTGGCAGGACAGCCGTGACTGGTTTGGCTCGTATTGAAGGCCGCTCAGTTGGGTTTGTTGCTAATAACCCTTTACATAAGGGTGGTGCTCTTGATACCGATGCGTGTGACAAGATTTGTAAGTTTCTTGTTTTGTGCGACTCGTTCAATATACCTTTGATATTTCTTGTAGATACCCCGGGGTTCATGATCGGCACAGAAGCTGAGAGAAGAAGGGCGCCGGGCAAAATTATGAATTACATGAATGCACTGTCGCTGGTCACCGTACCAAAAATTTCGATACTGCTGCGTAAAAGTTATGGCCAAGCCTACCTCAATATGGGGGGCGGTAAAAACTCTGATGAGTTTGCTGCTTGGCCAACGGCTGAAGTCAGCTTCATGGACCCCCAGTTTGCAGTAAAAATTGTTCATGGTCTTTCACCCGGAGACGAGGGTTTTGAGCAGGCTTTAGCTGGCATGAATAAAGCCAATTCGGTTTGGGATATTGCATCGATTTACGCTGTTCAGACAGTGATTCACCCTAGCGAAACGCGATTATTTTTACTTGAAATGCTCGATATTCATGAAATGCGCTTGACAGGTGGTGTTGGTGAACATTTGATGAAAGCCTGGCCAACGAGTTATTAAAATGAAGAAACCAACAAAAGTACTCGTCGCTAATCGTTCCGCTGTCGCTTCAAGGGTCATTCGCGCGCTAAATGAATTGGGTATTCCGTCGGTTGCGGTTTACTCAGAGGCTGATAAAGATGCACCGTACCTTAACCAAGCTGATGATGCAATATTTATTGGTGAGGCACCGGCCGCTAAAAGCTATTTAAACGTAGACAATTTATTTGAAGCAATGGCTCGTACGGCGTCAACTGCCCTGCATCCAGGGTATGGTTTTTTATCTGAGAACCCAGTCTTTGCGCAAAAAGTATTAGATGCAGGTCATGTTTTTGTGGGACCAAGCCCTCAATGGATTGAGAAAATGGGGCATAAAACTCAAGCGCGTCACTTCGCGAAATCAGTCGGTTGGCCAATTGGTCTAGGCAGTGAGCTCTTGCCTGATGACAATCAACTCGTCAAAGAGATTGCACGTTCTATCGGTTACCCACTTATTGTCAAACCTGCCGAAGGCGGAGGGGGAATTGGCATGATTGTGGCGCAAACTGAAGACCAGTTGCTCAGCGCCGTTGAAAGGGCTCGCTCGATGGCTAAAAGAGGGTTTGGTAGTGAGGCTCTATATTTAGAGACACTTTGCTTAAAACCACGACATGTTGAGTTTCAGGTCATTGGTGATAAATATGGTGACATTCGAGTCTTGTTTGAAAGGGACTGTTCCATTCAGCGAAGGCATCAGAAAATTATTGAAGAAGCCATGGCCCCGTGTATAGATCGATCGCTGATTCAAACTCAGTGCGAAGGCATTGCACGGGGTTTGGGAACGTTGGGCTATGACAGTCTGGGTACTGTTGAGATGCTGTACGACACATCAGGTAACTTTCGCTTTCTTGAAATGAATACTCGCCTTCAAGTCGAACATGGTGTGACAGAGGAGGTGCTGGGAATCGATTTGGTGCAGTCTCAGATACGTATCGCACTTGGTGAACGCCTAAAAAATATTTTACCTGACGATTTGTCGCCTCAAGGGCACTCGATACAAGCGCGAATTTATGCTGAAGACTCAAAGCGGTTTTACCCATCGCCTGGCAGATTACAGATATTTGAGATGCCTGTTGGTCACCATGTTCGAGTGGAAACAGGTTATTGCGTTGGCATGGAGGTCACACAATACTACGATCCATTGTTAGCCAAAGTTATTGTTCATGCCCCAAATCGTAACCAAGCAATTGCTAAATTAATAAGCGCTTTGCGTCAGACCCGTATTGAGGGTTTGTCAACAAATATTAAGGCACTGATTCAAATTATTCAGTCAGAGCACTTCATGTCAGGAAATGTTCATACTGGTCTTGCCATGGAAGTCGTGCAAGAAGCTAATCGTAAGAGCGCTTGAGAATATTGAGTTTTAAATACTAAGGAGAAAGAAATGGCAGTTGAGCAACTGAAGTCAGAGGTGACAGGGTCGGTGTGGAAGATCGTTGCCAATATTGGCGACAATATTGCACCAGGTGACAGCATCATGATCATTGAATCAATGAAAATGGAGATACCAGTGATCTGTGAAGACGGCGGCAAGCTCTCAGCTTTGCTCGTTAAAGAGGGTGATTCAGTAGCTGAAGGTCAAAACCTAGCCGAAATTGAGATTTAGTATGAATCAACCTACCTCCCCCCCCAACGTGACAATCGAGTCAGAAGATTGGTCTGCAGAACTACAAGAGCTTGAGCAACGTCGACAATGGTCTAAAGGGCTTGGTGGTCAAGAAGCGATTGCGCGTCATCATGCAAACAAACGTATGACCATTCGCGAACGACTTGAGGGTGTATTAGATACGGGAAGCTTCAGCGAAGTGGGGTCACTAACGGGTAAAAGTGATCGAACTGATGGTCGTGTGAATCAGTTTAGTCCAGCACCTTATGTGTGTGGTTTAGGTGATGTTCGGGGAAGACCCGTTGCAATCGGTGGTGAAGATTTTACAGTGAAGGGCGGCATTAGTTGGAGCGGTGATAGAAAAAAGGGTGGGCAAGGGGGGTTCGTTGAAGATTTAGCCCATGACTACAGAATTCCTCTGATTAACCTGATTGATGGTGCCGGCGGTAGCGTTACGTCAATGTTGCGCCGCGGTTACTCTGTCTTTCCGGGCGTGCATGGATTTGAACAGTCCGTCAGACTGCTGGGTGAGGTTCCGGTAGTGTGTGCAGTCATGGGAACCGCAGCGGGCGGACCTGCAGGCCGAGCCATCTTGTCGCATTGGTCTGTGATGATAAAAGATACGAGCCAAGTTTTTGCTGCGGGCCCCCCCGTTGTGGCTCGATCACTTGGCCAGATCATTACCAAGGAAGATTTGGGTGGTTCTGATGTCGCGGTTGACCTAGCGGGCACGATTGATAATGTTGCTGAAAACGAGCAAGAGTGCTGGGAAATGATTAGGCGATTTTTAAGTTATATGCCTCAGAACGTTTGGGAACTTCCGCCGGTTGGCGATCAGTCAGACCCCCCCAATCGGCGAGAGGAAGCACTCGCCACAATCATTCCAAAAAATCGTCGACGCCCTTATAAAATGCAGAAGCTCATCAGCATGATTGTTGATAAGGAATCTACTTTTGAGATCGCACCACGCTTTGGAAGAAGTGTGATAACCACTTTGGCACGCATGCATGGCCATGTTGTTGGCATCATTGCTAATAACCCAATGGTGTATGGGGGTGCCATGGATGCAAAATCGGCCCGAAAGCAAACACATTTTGTCGAGCTGTGTGACACCTTTCATATTCCACTTATATTTTTTGTTGATGTACCTGGGTTTATGATTGGTAAAGAAGCAGAAGCAGCGGCCACCCTAAGAGAAGGCATGAAAAGCGTCTATGTTGGCTTGCAAATCTCTGTTCCTATTTACACAGTGGTTGTTCGCAAGTGCTACGGCATGGCGGGTATGGGTGCCACAGATAAAAACGGGTTAGATTTTAAAATTGCATGGCCGTCTGCTGAGTGGGGTTCTCTCCCAGTTGAGGGGGGTGTGAGTGCCGCGTTTAAGCGTGAAATTGCTGCTGCACCTGACCCAAAAAAGCGTGAGCAAGAAATTGAAAAGCAGTTCAGAGAGTCAGCTTCACCGTTTTTAACAGCAGAAGCTTTTGGGGTTGAAGAAATTATTGACCCTCGAGAAACAAGGGCCTATCTTTGTCGATTTATAGAGGCTTCAATTTATAAAAGAAAGACTGCACTAGGCCCCAAGCCTAAGTATGGCGTTAGACCCTGAGTGTTGGTTGGCTCAGGCATATTGTTATTGTTCGCTATTTCAGCGACAGTAATTTATAAAAAAACAGGAGAGAGACATGAGACTAACAAATAAACTGGCGGTACTTTGCAGCGTGCTGGCAATTGCGGGCACGGGTGTCAGCAAAGCTGAGGTAAAAGAAGTGAACTTGATGTCGCAAAACGGAATTGGCTATTTGCAACTGACCGTTATGAAACAACAGAAATTGGTTGAAAAAAATCTTGCAAAGATAGGCTTGGGCGATACAAAAGTTAATTGGACAACACTTGGAACCGGTTCAGCAGCAAATGATGCATTATTGTCAGGCCAGTTGCATTTTGCTTCTGGTGGAACAGGGCCAGCATTTATTTTATGGGATAGGACGAAGGGCAGTCTTAATGTAAAAGGCGTAGCACCACTATCATCTATGCCTAATATGTTGATTACAAATAACCCTGCAATTAAATCTTTAAAAGATTTTACGGATAAAGATCGAATTTCTCTTGCAGGTGCTGGGTCGTCTGTACAAACAATTTATTTGCAGATGGCTGCTGCAAAAGAATTTGGTAAAGATAACTACAAAAAGTTTAATCCTTTAATGGTGAATTTGACTCACCCGCTTGGGTTGCAGGCGTTGTTGTCTGGCGGCAGCGAGGTCACAGCTCAGTTCACCTCACCGCCTTTTTGGAATCGTGCACTCGAAGATCCAAAAATAAAAGTTGTTCTTAACTCTTATGACATCATGGGCGGTCCTAATACATTCCTTATGGTGTGGTCGACCGAGAAGTTTAAAAACGAAAACCCAAAAACATATAAAGCAGTTTTTGATGCAATAGATGAGGCAACTCAATTTATTAATAAAAACAAGCGTGCTGCTGCTGAAATCTATGTTGCAGAAAGTGGTGGCAAGGAGAACCTTGATTTTATTCTTTCAATTATGAATAACCCCCAAATTGTTTACACCATAACGCCAGAAAATGTGCTTCCATTTGCACAGTTTATGAATGATATTGGCACCTTAAAAAGTCGTCCGACCTCATGGCAAGAACTATTTTTTGATAATGTTCATAAGCTGAAAGGCAGTTAAGTCGTACCGGTAGTACTTGTCTTAAAAGTGGAGAGAAAATGGAAGAGACTCATTTATTGGAGCCATTAGTTAAGGTCAGTGGCGTGACACTGCAGTACAAAACAAAAGATCATTTGATTACAGCAACATATCGCGTATCTTTTGATGTTTTTCGATCGGACCGCTTTATCTTATTGGGTCCATCGGGCTGCGGAAAGTCTACTTTGTTGAAAGCGATTGGTGGTTTCCACCGACCTACAGAAGGCACGATTACTGTCAACAATACGCCGGTGCTTAAACCAGGCCCTGATCGGGTCATGGTATTTCAGGAGTTTGATCAACTACTGGCATGGAAGACCGTAAAAGAGAACGTGATGTTTTCTCTCCTAGCATCAGGAAAAATGAAGGGTAAAGCAGCCGAAGAAGCTGCTCTTCACTACATAGATAAAGTGAACCTATCGAAATTTGCGAACGCTATGCCACATACGCTTTCAGGTGGCATGAAGCAACGTGTAGCCATTGCACGAGGCATGGCAATGGAGCCTGACGTACTCTTGATGGATGAGCCATTTGCCGCACTTGACGCGTTAACCAGAAGAAAAATGCAAGAAGAACTTCTTCAACTTTGGGAAGAAACAAAATTCACTGTACTGTTTGTTACGCATTCAATTCCTGAAGCTGTTCTGCTAGGTAATAGAATTGTACTTTTGTCGCCCCACCCTGGGCAGGTAAAGGCTGAGCTAAACAGTGATGGCATCGATAACATTGACGCATCGGGCCAACACTTGTCAGAGCGAATACACAACATGTTGTTTAAAGACCCTGTGTAAAAGGAGATCAACCATGTCAGAAAAGAATATATTTCGCCCTGAGTTTATTAGTGAGCAGACTGAGCCCGTTTCAGGTGTAGTGCAAAAACCTTTGACCTCATTTGAGCGTTTTATTAACCAAAGCTGGGTCAGAAAATGTATTTTGCTAATAGTTTTAGCATCTATTTGGCAAGTCTATGCATTAAATCTGAATAACCCATTAATTTTCCCTACTTTTTCAGCCACGATGGCTTCTTTTGCTGACGCGGTCATGTCGGGTGGATTAATCGGTAAGGCACTGCACTCAATAGAAATATTATTAATCGGTTACGCAGTGGGATTAGTCTGTGCAGCAATTCTGACAGTCTTTGCTATCACAACTAGAGTTGGTTCTGATCTTCTTGAAACGCTAACAAGTATGTTTAATCCACTACCCGCTATCGCTTTGCTACCCTTAGCGCTTATTTGGTTTGGCCTTGGTACGGGTAGTATTGTTTTTGTTCTTGTGCATTCAGTTCTGTGGGCTGTTTCATTGAACACCCATTCTGGGTTTATGGCAGTTAGCCCAACCTTACGAATGGTTGGAAAAAATTATGGTCTTAATGGCTTTCGATACGTCTATACCATTCTGGTTCCGGCAGCATTTCCAAGCATTTTGACAGGGCTTAAAGTAGGGTGGGCTTTTGCTTGGCGCACGTTAATCGCGGCAGAGTTAGTATTCGGCGTATCGTCTGGTTCAGGCGGTTTAGGTTGGTTCATTTACGAGAACAAAAACATGCTTGATATTCCGGCAGTTTTTGCAGGCTTATTTACGATCATCATAATTGGTCTATTCGTCGAAAACGTCATCTTTAATAATATCGAAAATATGACAATCAGAAAATGGGGCATGCAAAATTGACAGTAATAGTTGATAAGCCCGAGAAGGTGATCACGCTTTCTGGCTTGTGCTTATTGTTTGTTTGGGTTGCTGAAGAGGCATACATTTTAAGTGGCATTCACACCTTTTCTTTAATCGCTTTAACCATGTTCGGTTTATTTGCTATTTTTGCAATAAAAAGAGCAAGCGCCCATGTTCAATTTATTTTTTTAGTAACATTAGTTGTTGCGGGTTCACTTATGTTGTTTGAGGGGTCACTAGAACCTCTTTTAAAGGGAATGCATCGTGCTGAAATTTTTGGTGCTTTTATACCCGCAGTCATTTTTTTGCGTGCAAGTCTTCAGTCAACACAAGTTTCGCCTCATGATGTTGGGATAGAAAAAAAAAGTGTCGCAGGTAACCAAGGTCAGGCTCTAGCAGGAAATTTTATTTTAGGCTCGCTGTTGAATGTAGGGTCAATACACTTATTAGCAGCTAGATTGAGGGCAGGTCAAGCAGAAAATATGCTGCCACAGCTCGCTCGTGCATCAGCTTTGGGTTTAGGTACGGCTGTCATGTGGTCACCTTTCTTTGTCTCAATGGGCTTTGTAAGCCAAATGATTCCTCAAACCCCCCTTGCCAAGCTTGTTCTCATTTCAATTGGCGCATCAATTATTAGTCTGGTGGCATTTAATTTTTATTTATCTAAAAACTTTAAAATTGTGCAACTTATTAAATCGTTGATTCTTTTTAAAAATCTTTTTTTCCCATTAACTATCATCACACTTAGCATTATTATTTTTTCCTACGCGTTTAATTTCTCAGGGCCGCAAGCTGTCGTGATTGTTGCACCATTATTAGCCCTTTGCTGGATGTCAATAAAGCCGAAGCAGTCATTGAATGTCATGCGGGGAACGCTTACGGCAATATCTAAAGTGTCTGACGAGTTGATTGTCTTGATGGGCGCAATGATTTTGGGGGCCAGCGTCGAATCTCTTCCATGGTTAAAAGATACAGTTGCAAGTTTGAACTTATTTGAACTTGCCCCAGAACTCATTTTACTCATTTGTGTTTTAGGGCTTGTTGCACTCGGGCAAATTGGCGTGCACCCAATGATAGGGTCAACGATTATTGTGCCGTTGGTTGCGTCAGGCGATCTTGGTATTAGTCCAGTCATTATTGGGGCAACGTGTGTTTTTTCATGGGGTATAAGTGCCGCAATCTCTGTATGGACTTTGCCTGTCTCAGTTGCATCAAGTGTATTCAAAGTATCAATTACTCAATTTCTGAGCCTCAGTCTTTTAAAAGTTGTTTTCATCACTTGTCTAATAGTTGTCACTTATTTTTCTATTCTAAACCGAGCCCTTCTATTTTGATGTTGGCATCACAAACTCGGCACCTTTATCAATACTTTCTGGCCAACGTTGCATCACACTCTTTTGTTTGGTGTAAAAGCGAACGCCTTCTTTGCCATACGCGTGGGTATCGCCAAAGAGTGATTTC
>JBDNHM010000119.1:0-5060 GCA_041688825.1 Burkholderiaceae bacterium
GCAAATCAAGCTAAATAACCTAGCACTCAATTAACGTAACAAAAGAACAAAATGAACCAAATTGTTTTACTCGAAAAAATTCACCCAAACGCCGTCACCTTGTTAACAGAACAAGGGTTTACCGACATCAAGCAAGTTGATGGCGCCTTATCTGGCGCGGAACTCATTGACGCCTTGAAAGATGCCAGTGCAGTCGGTATTCGGTCACGCGCACAAATAACTGCCGCTGTGATTGATGCCCTACCGCATTTACGTACCATCGCCTGCTTTTGCATTGGCACCAACCAAGTTGATTTGCATGCCGCATCATTACGCGGTATTCCCGTATTTAATGCACCATTTTCAAATACACGTTCAGTCGCCGAACTGGTCATTGCACAGGCCATTTTGCTGCTTAGACGCATTCCAGAAAAAAACGCAATGGCCCACCGTGGTCAGTGGGACAAAAGCGCCAAGGGTTCGTTCGAGGTGCGCAACAAAACGCTAGGTATTATTGGCTATGGCAACATCGGTGCACAAGTGGGCATTCTGGCTGAAAGCGTCGGCATGCGAGTGTGCTACTTTGATGTCGAAAATAAATTACCCTTAGGCAATGCTCAGCCCATGCTTTCACTCGATGCGTTATTGAGAAAAGCACATGTCGTAACCTTGCATGTACCCGGTGAAACCTCAACTGAAAATATCATCAATAAAGAACGTTTAGCATGCATGAAAGCCTCTGCCGTTTTAATTAACGCATCTCGTGGAAACGTTGTTGATATTGACGCTTTGTACGATGCACTGGCTCATAAAAAACTCGCAGGCGCAGCGATTGATGTGTTTCCGCATGAGCCCGGTAGTGAAAAAGAAGCGTTTGTTTCGCCGCTACGCGGACTTGATAATGTTATTTTGACGCCCCATATCGGTGGTAGCACTGAAGAGGCGCAAGAAAATATTGGCCGTGAAGTGGCTGATAAAATCGCACGTTTTTTGCTTGCGGGCACAACACGTTCGGCGGTTAACTTTCCAGGTATTTCGTATCAACCTAAAACCGTGCACAGCCGTATTTTGCATATTCACCGAAACGAGCCCGGCGTCATTGCCCGTATGAATGCTATTTTTTCAGGAAGCGGCTTAAATATCGTGGCGCAACAATTACAAACCCGAGAAGAAATCGGTTACGCCATCACTGATATTGACACGCCCATTACTGAAGCGTTAATGCGTAAATTACGCCTTACCCCTGCAACCATTCGATGCGATTTAATTTAATAACGGTTTAACCGACATAAACAACCACTAAAATATTTTTTAGTCGCGACTGTTTGAATTTACAATTCGATTACTGAGTTTTTTTATTTTAAAGGTTTGCCCATTATGTTATCGCTTTCGTTTCGTAACTTTTTTGTCTTACTGTCGATCGCCATCGCCACAGCATTTGGCTCAATCGCGCACGCGCAATCACATGCAGAACTTGAGCGCACCTCACGCGCGGCACTCAACACACTGATTGCACAAAACCCATCAGCCAAAGAACTGAACGCTAAAGCCGTTGCGGTTTTGGTATTTCCTGACGTTAAAAAAGCAGGTTTTATCGTCGGCGGCCAATATGGTGAAGGCGTCTTGTGGCGTGGCGACAAAGCAGCTGCTTTTTATAATACAGGCGGTGCATCTGTCGGTTTACAAGCCGGTGCACAAGAGTATGGCTACGCATTGTTTTTCATGACAGAAGCCGCCGTCAAAGCGCTGGACACGGCAGAAGGGTTTGAGGTGGGTGTGGGCCCGAGTATTGTTGTGGTTGACCAAGGCTATGCTAGAGCCACCACCACCACAACAATAAAAGATGACATCTACGCCTTTATTTTTAGCCAAAAAGGTTTAATGGCGGGTCTGGGTATTCAGGGTAACAAGATCACTAAAATTAAATAATCGTTTGGCATAGCCCTTTAGCGTGATTGCTGCAGGGTTATGCGTTCTTCCACAGGGTTGTGGCTACTTCTACAGGTTTGTGGCTACTTCTACAGATTTTTCGCTACTATTCACTCTTTCTAAATAGCATTGTCAAAATTGAGCACAGGTAAGGGCTTAAGCCAGCTTAAATGTTTGAAGGGGCCCGAATAGAAAATGAAACATATTAAAAACTTGTTTAACCCTGGTTTTAAAGAACAAATTCTTGCAATAAAAGATGACTTTTACTATTCAATTTTAGTTTGGTGGAAATACTTTAAAGAAACATGGCCACTTTTTGCCATATTAATCATTTTAAGTATGGGTGCCATTTATTTAGCTGACCCGTCACCCCCCAAAGAAATTAACTTTGCTTCGGGTGTTAAGGGCGGTTCATACGAAAAGCTGGTTTTAGAATATCAAAAATATTTGGCGCAGTACGATGTCAAAGTTAATATTATTCCAACTGCTGGCCCCATTACAAATTTAGAACTTCTTAGTGGTGACGCTAAAGCGCTTGCAAAATACCTGCCCAATGTTGAACCCACAGATCGCCGCATTGATGTGGCTTTGACACAAGCCGGCTTGGCTAGCGATATAAAAAATATAGATCAAATTATTTATATCGGTAGCATTGATTATGAACCGCTACTTTTTATGATTCGTCGCGGTTTACTTCAAAATATAACCAGTAACGAAATTAAGAGTTTCACTGAGCTTAACGTTGCAACGGGTCAAATTGGTACAGGCACTCATGCACAGCTTGCCAAGCTTATGGCGCTTGATGATGCGGGCACTCTTGACAGTGCTATCGAAGCAATGACAGACGAGCAAGCAGTCGAAGCATTATTAGACGACAAAATAGACGGCATGGTGTTAGTTGATGGGATTCAAAGCATTAACGTACAAAAGATTGCTCAGTCAGACCAAATTGAAATATTAAACTTTACGCGTGCGCAGGCTTATAGTCGTAGGCTGCCCTATTTGCAGGTGCTCACCATACCCGTTGGGTCTCTGAATTTATCAAAAAATATACCGTCACAAGATATTAAAATTTTAAGTACAACAACTGCATTAATTGCCAAAGCCGACACCCACCCAGCCATTCAATATTTATTAGCACGCGCTTCAACAGACATTGCAGGCAAAGCCACCTTCTTTGCAGACTCAAGAGAGTTTCCGCAATTTAACGACCCCCTTATTCCACACAGTGAAATTGCAAGAGAATATTATCTAAATGGCTCGCCTTATCTACAAAGGTTTTTTCCGTTTTGGTTAGCTGAAATTTTTGATCGTTTATTTTTTATAATTTTGCCATTTTCAGCTTTGGCCTACCCCATTCTTTTAGCGTTACCTAAATATCGCGGTAGGCGCCTTGCACGAAAAATTTGGGCTAATTATGATCAACTTAGAACGCTTGAGCTAGAAATGAACGAAAATTTTAATCACAATAAATTAGATGAGTATTTAAACCGTCTTGACAAAATTGAAGCTGATGCCGTAAACATAAAAATTTCAGGCAGTATGGGCGATGATTATTTTATACACCTACAACACATTCATTTTGTTAGGTCACTCATGCACAGAAAGGCTCGGTGACAAGTAGTAGCCTATAATCATCCGCACGTTGGCGCATTTAAGTCGGCACGTAAGTCACCGCTTTATCGTTGGCTTATGCATTGCCTTATTTTTATGTTTTAAAAAGCATATTCCTGCTTAACCGTCACACCCTCAATTTTCAGTTGCACTTATGAAAACAATCGCTGTTATTTTATCGGGTGGTCACGGCAGCCGTTTTGGTGCATCAGTGCCAAAACAGTACACCAAGCTTGCCGGCAAAATGGTAATAGAACACACGCTAGGTATTTTTCAATCGCACACGATGATTGATGAAATTTGTATTGTTGCGCACAAAGACTACATAAAACTTATTGAAAAAGCAGTTTTAAGCCATTTATATACAAAAGTTAAAAAGATTTTAATTGGTGGCGAGCAACGTTATGAATCTAGCTTGGCGGCCATTAACGCGTATTACAAAGAAAATGAACCCGACGCAAAAGTGTTGTTTCATGATTCAGTGCGGCCATTTGTAGAACACGACACCATTACAAACTGTATCAACGCACTCGATCATTATGATGCGGTAGATGTGGCCATAAAATGTTCTGACACCATTATTGAAGTTGAAAATAATGTCATTCGTTCAATACCCAACCGAGACCATTTAAGGTCGGGCCAAACCCCACAAGCATTTAAGTTAAGCACGATTAAAGCAGCCTACGATTTTGCAACGCAAGACCCTGGCTTTAAAACGACTGACGACTGTGGCGTGGTTTTAAAGTACATGCCCACCAAACCTGTTTATGTTGTTGAAGGCTCAAATACAAATATCAAAATCACCTACAAAGAAGATATTTATATTGCAGACCGGTTGTTCCAACTTAAAAGTCTTAAAGAATCAGCCGCAACGATCGGTTCCACCAAAAATATTTTAAATGACATGGTGGTGGTGATTTTTGGGGGTTCTTATGGCATAGGTTTTGAGATTGCAAAATTAGTTAAAAAATATGGCGGAAAAGTTCATATCTTTAGTCGTACTGAAACCAACACTGACATTTCATCTTTAGCCGATGTTGAAGCGGCTATAGCGCAGGTTTTTAAAACTGAAGGCCACATCAATGTGGTGATCAATACGGCTGGGGTTTTGATCAAACAACCCCTACTGAATATGTCAGTCGACAGTATCAAACAGGTGATTGATATTAATATTGTTGGTGCCATTAATGTGGCGCTGGCTTCAGCCCCCGCACTGATGCAAACCAAAGGCATGTTGTTGCTATTTACGTCATCATCTTTTACGCGTGGCCGCGCTTTTTACAGTACTTACTCTGCTTCAAAGGCCGCGGTGGTGAACTTATGCCAAGCGCTTTCTGAAGAGTGGGCTGAAAAAGAAATACGGGTAAATTGCATTAACCCCGAGCGCACCCGTACCCCCATGAGAATCACTAACTTTGGCAACGAACAAGAAGAAACCTTGCTAGACCCAGTTGATGTAGCCAAAAGGTCTATAGAGGTAATTCTGTCTAATAATACGGGTGCTGTTATTGATGTAAGGCTTACGCAGTGATTATTGA
>JBDNHM010000120.1:0-5383 GCA_041688825.1 Burkholderiaceae bacterium
AAGAAAAGCAGGTAGCTGCGACAAGACAATCAAAATAGCCGCGGCCTGGGTAAAGGCCATCAACACCGGGCTGTTGACGAGGTTCAGTAACCACCCAAACCTAAGCATGCCCAACCCAACCTGAAGCAGCCCCGACAAAATGGCTAACCAAACGGCTAGATTGATCCATTCTGCGCTACCGGGTGTGGCCAAGCCGGTAAGCGAAGCACTAATCAGTAGACAAGAAAGCGCTGTAGGACCTACCCCAAGACGGGTTGAAGCACTGAAAAGCACCGCAATTAACGCGGGTAGCATGGAGGCGTAAATACCAGTAATGAGCGGCATACCTACCAAGGCTGCATAAGCAACGCCCTGCGGTATAACCATCAACCCCACCGTCAACCCAGCCATCGCCTCGCTACGCAGCAGCCCTGCAGTGGGTCGCTGCCACGCCAGAAATGGGAAGAGTTTGTGTAGGCGGCTGGTTGTGGGCATAGGGTTGGTGATGTTGGGGCTTCGATCTGGGGGCTTTTAAGTTTAATGCTATCACTGATCTTCAGTGCCTGAATGCATGGCCAATAGATCAGAGACTTAAAAATAATTATTATTTTTAATATCTATTTCAAATACATTTATTGATTAAATTTATCTAAAAGACAACATTGATAGTCAAATTATTAAAATAAAGTAAAATTATTTTATGACTAGAAACACAAATGATAAGACCCCTATTGATGACGAAATTTCTTTATATGATATTTTTGAGTTCTTTTTAGAGAACGCCCGCAAGATAACTATTGGTATTTTATTCGCGTTATTTTTTGGTGTAATTCTTGCTTTTAGTTTGCCTGAAAAGTACGAGGCTCGTGCAGCAATTGAGCCTTCTCGAATTGCTGAAACAACAACAGACTTAAATACTAAGGCCTTAGTTTTTAAAAGCACAGTTGTTGAGTCTAAAGAGGTATTGGCGGAAAAACTGGAATCGCCCACATACTTTGCACCCCAAACCTTCAAAGCTTGTGGCTTTGAAGGTTTGGATAACTCCGGCTTTTTACTAAGCAAAGCATTAGTAACGTCGATACCGCGTGGCTCTAATTTTGTTTCCATAAGCTTTAAAGCCCCCAGCCCAGAACTTGCTAAAGCCTGCTTAAATGCCATGCTTATCAATATTATTGATGATCAAACTAAACTTGGCGCCCCCCTGCTCGACAACATGCAAGTGGCACTTAAAACCAGCATTCAACAACTTGAAGCTGCTAAAAATGAACAAAAACAACTTCTTGTTCAAAATCGTGAAAAACTTGCTTTAGCCAAACAAAAACTTATTACAGATCAAGCATTTATTAAACAATTCTCTACATACGCCCTTTCGTTTAAATTTGATGATTCGCAGTTTTCCGCCTCTTCTTTGTTACTGTCGACCCTGATTACGAAGCAAAATGACATTAAAGAACTTGAATTAGAGATTAACAAGCTTCAATCTGAAGTGGATGCCAACATTACGGCTTTAGATAATGAGGTGCTGGTATTAAACAAGCAAGTTAGCGATATTCGTAACGCCATGACACAACCGTTAACTCAGGTTGCATCTTTTGCTACCCCCGTTTTCGCCCCTGACGAACGTGTTGAACCTAAGCGCTTGATCATCTTACTAATTAGTGTTTTTGTTGGATTTTCTTTAATGATTATTTTTTTGCTCATACAAAAAGCATTACAACGCCTGGGAGTAAAGCGTAGAAATTTGAATTCATAAGATTGCAATACAATATGACTTTAATTGCTTAAATTACAATTAATCTTGCAATCATTTAACCGGTTAATCTATGAATCCTATTATTGACGCTGAAACCTCAGAAGAAGAAATTTCGATCATAGACATATATGATTTTTTTGCAACAAACATCAAAACCATTTTTATTTGGGTGCTCGTCGCAATAGGCGCTGGGGCAGTGGTTGCTTTTAGTTTGCCCGTTAAATATGAAGCCAGTGTAATGATTGAACCTACCAAAGTAGCAAATGAAATATTTGATCAGGTTACTAAAAATGTAGAGTTTAAAAGTTTGCCTGTTGAATCAAAGGAAGTTCTAGCAGAAAAAATTAAATCACCAACCTACTACTCTGTTAAAACAATCAAAGATTGTGGCTTCGAAGGTGAAGCTAACGCGAGGTTAGCACTCACAAAAAATATGTCCTCGTCTGTTCCCAGAAATTCAAATTTTATCTCCATTGACTTTAAAGCAGAAACGCCTGAATTAGCAACCGTATGTTTAGAATCGGTTCTTGAAAATATCATTACACAAGAAAATAAATTAGCAACGCCATTAATTGAACGTCTTAACATTGCTTTTCAAACGTTAACTCAACAATTAAACGCTGCCAAAGCTGAACAAAAACAGCTTTTAATCTACAACCGTGAAAAACTGACTGTAGCTAAGAATAAGCTTGAGGCCAATCAAGCATTTGTTGACCAATTTTCTAAAGACGCTTTGTCTTTTAAGTTTGACAACACACAATTTTCAGCGTCGGCTTTGTTACTGAACACTTTAATCTCAAAGCAAAACGATATTAAGCAACTTGAGCTTGAAATTAATCGCTTGCAATTTGAAGTGAATGGCAACATCACCACTAAAGATAATGAAGTGCTTGAGCTTAGCAAACAACTGAATGATTTAACAAATGCGATGAAAGAGCCGTTGACCAAACAAGCCTCTTTCGCTACCCCTATCTACGCCCCCGATCAAAAAGTTGAGCCTAAGCGTTCAGTCATTATGTTGCTGAGTGTGTTTGCGGGTTTTGCTTTATCGGTAATGTTCTTGCTGGGCAGAAAGGCATTACGGCATGTACAGACGCAGCGGTTCGCTAAGCCTGCAAGTTAATAGTGGGCACACGCAAAACAAAAATTACACTTGGAATAGGTGGTTTTTGATGTTGCAGTGCATATAGCATGAGATGATTAACCAATCTAATCGCATCATTAAATGATATGATTAGACCATGTATTCATATCATTCATGGATTTGGCAACTTGCCGACTGGCCTGACTTTACTTTCGACAGAGAGCATATTGCTGCGCACCTAACGCGAGCAAGGCAATCTCAAGGCGTACTACTTGGTAAGGCTGTGGCCATTGGTTTAGAGGGCCTACAAAACACTGTCGTTGAAGCACTCACTCAAGAGGCGGTTACTACTACCACCATTGAGGGTGAAACGATCAACCCGCAAAGCGTTCGGTCTTCTATTGCCAAGCGTCTTGGGCTAGATGTTTACGGCACCCCCGCGGCCGATAATAAGATCGAAGGGCTCATTGATATATTACAAGATGCTTCCACGGCGCTGAACGAACCGCTGACTTTGGAACGCCTGTGTGCCTGGCACAGAGCCCTCTTCCCGACCGGCTTTTCTGGTATGCACAAAATAGATGTGGGCACGTTACGCAACTCAACAATGAGAATTGTTAGTGGCCCAATCGGTAAGAGCAAGATTCATTTTGAAGCGCCGCCAGCAGAAGTGTTGAGCACATCGGTTCAAAGGTTTGTTGATTGGTTCAACGCAAGCCACCCAAAAACAGGTGTCTCGCCACTAGACGGTATCGTGCGAGCTTGTATTTCTCACTTATGGTTTGAAACGTTACACCCATTTGATGACGGCAATGGCCGTATTGGGCGGGCCATTTTGCAATTGGCGCTCGGTCAAGATATGGGCGGACCGGGGTGCATTGTTACCCTTTCACAGCAAATTTATCGCAATCGTACCGATTATTATCAGCAGCTTGAAAAAGCGCAGTCTGCGACATCGATGGACATCACACCCTGGATGGTCTGGATGACAGACCAGATTGGTGCGGCGTGCGACTTTGCTGAAGTCACCCTCGACACCTCACTAGAACGAATCAGGTTTCTGACAAAGACTTCACCCTTACCGCTTAATGCGCGACAAAGAAAGTCGCTAAGCAAATTGCTTGAGGCCGGGCCAGGTGGTTTTGAAGGTGGCATGACCACTCGAAAGCACGCCAGTTTGTGCAAAACATCAAAGCCTACAGCAGCCAGAGACTTGATCGAAATGACGAATATGGGCGTGATCGTGAGTATCGGCTCAGGGCGATCAACACGGTATTACCCAGCAATTGAAGGTTGGGGCGAGCAGGGCGGCTAGTCGTAGCGTGCGAAGTATGGAGGCGGGTTCAACCGGTACGGCATTAGTGCACTTTACCCGAGCCATGAAAGTATTTTGTGAGCTTGATAAACTTAACAAGATATTAAATAACTTATTATAAATACTCAAATATGGGTTTCTATATATAATAGACAGCCTTATAATGTTACTTATATGAAAAATATCTCGCCCCCACCGTTACCTGTCATGCGTACGTTAGCCAATCTTGGTCAGTCTATTTCGCTGGCACGACGGCGTCGACATTTGTCGCAGCAAGATCTGGCCGAAAGAATTGGTGCATCGGCAAACACCGTACGACGCATGGAAGCGGGTTCAACCGGTACGGCGTTAGTGCACTTTGCTAGGGCGCTTCAAGTATTTGGTGAGTTAGATAAGCTCAACGACATACTTGATACCGCACAAGACACCATCGGCTTGGTGCTCATGAACGAAAAGTTACCGCAACGCATTCGCAAGTCTAAAACCACCCCTGAAACCGGGGCGTTTTAATGGCGATTTAAATGTGGGTTACTCAGTAAAAACTATGTCGTTTAAATAACTGTTCGATAGATATAGATTGATCTATTCATGTAGGACAAACTTATCTATCTACACACAAAGAACAAACTTCAAAAATGCTAAGATTTATTTTAGCTAAATTGCTCTTTAGTATTGCAGGAACAACTGCTTAACAAGGAACAAAACTTATCGAGTAAACCTTTTTGGAACGAACGTTTTGCAAAATACACTTTTTCCTATCGACATCATTCAACAATTTCCGTCGACAGGCAGCACTGCCGATTTACGACTGGTGGGTATTGGTTATGACAACCATCAATACGCACTCAAAACGCTCAATGACTCACCGTTACTTCCAATTTCAGAGTGGGTCGGACATCATCTGTGTAATAGCATTGGTATTAGTACGCCCGACTTTGCAATCGTTAAATTGCTTGATCAATCACTCGCCTTCGGATCAAGGTGGGATTTTTCAACAACACAGCTTCCCAAGGTTCCATCAATGTTAGACTTTAATCACTACGTAACACCGTTTAAACAAGAGCTTGCCGCAATTTACGCCACCGACTTATTTCTTCCAAATGAAGATCGGCACATGCGAAATATTTTGTATCGCCAAGGTGTAACAGGCTTAGTACCTTTGTCTTTTGATTTTTCACGTGCATGGGTATCACTGGGTTTACCATTTGGAACAGAGTTATCGAAAACAACTCGAACCTTTGAGTGGTGGTCT
>JBDNHM010000121.1:0-1738 GCA_041688825.1 Burkholderiaceae bacterium
AACTCGGTAAATTTTAAATTAATAAAAAATCAGGAATATCGAAATGAAAAAAGATCAAGCTGAAGGCGTCACCAAAAATATTGGTGGAAAAATTCAAGAAGCTGCGGGTATATTAATTGACAGCAAGGAGCAGCAAGTAAAGGGTCTGGGAAAGCAGATTGAAGGCGATACCCAGAAAGCTATAGGTGATGTTAAAGAAGCCATTAAAGATATTAGTAAGTCATGAATAAGTTAAATATTTCGGCATTTTTATTAACGTCTGCTCTTCTTTTGGGTTTTCCCACTTTAAGTTATGCCGACAGCTCAACTACAAAAGAAAGTGCCGGCCAGTTTTTAGACGATACGACCATTACGACCAAAATAAAGGCCGCACTTCTAAGCGAGCCCTCTATAAGTACGTTTGAAGTAAAAGTTGAAACCTTTAAGGGTACCGTTCAACTCAGCGGTTTTGTAACCTCTAAAGCAGCTAAATATCGCGCTGATGAAATTGCCAAAAGCACCTCTGGCGTGAAAGATGTTGTTAACAACATTATTTTGAAATAATATTTAATGCCAATGAGTGTTGCAATACGTTCACCGCTAATCTGCAGCACTCACTTTTACCACCTGCCGTTAAGAACATTAATCGGTAGTAAAGATTAGACATGGGTAAGATAACTGCCGTCGACGGCAACAACTTCACCGTTGACGTAAGAAGCGGCAACTGAGGCCAGAAATGCAACGGCACCTGCAATTTCGGCAGGGTGCCCCTAAAGAACAGCTGATGTACGATGTTCAAGTTTTTGGGCAATCGTTTGAACGACAGGACATCTCGCGCATCTCGGTCAACAGCTAAACGATGATGTCGTAACAGCGCCGAAGCTCAGTGTTAGGGTTATGCGTATAGACTTAGGGCGGATCTGTTTTGCCTAGAACTTGATCACGGATTAACTCTTCAATGCCCTCTGCATTGCAGCCTACAAGGGCAAGCATTACACCGGGGAGCAACCCGCCATCATCGACCAACCTGTGTGGGAAAAGTTTCAGGCCAACCTAGCCAAAGGTCGAGCGAATCGACCGCTACACACGGGCCGTGCAGACCGCACAAGCCAAGCGCCGTGCCTACTCAAAGGGTTACTGTATTCAAACGAAGGGCGGTGCTTTACCCCGGGCTACAGCGCTGGAGTAACGATTTACTCAAAATGGCCGATAACGTCGAGGCGCTGGTCGCCTCTTTGAAAGCTACCCAGCCATTGGGTGCTGGATGAAACTTGAACGCGCCTGAGGGCCAAGCTGAAGCCCACGCAGCCCTTTTCGTGAGCCGAGGCGAAGTTGTTAATATCAAACTTGGCCTCTGTCACAAGTGTTTGGGCCACTGACTTCATGGCGTATTCAAATAAGTCGAGTAAGTTATTTTGTAAGTTGGGGGCGATGTTGACTGGTGTAACGTCTTCAATGATGGCTTTCTTGTGGCGGTTTCTCATGTCTGGCTCCTTAGGTAATGGGTATGCAATAGCTCTATGAACGCTCTAAAAGCATCATTAGACAAGTCAATTTTTATTTACTTTTTGCCTGTCACAATCACCCGTCAAACCAACCCACATTCAATCAGTACGGCGAAATTCACCAACTTTCGAGAAGCGTACCTGAGCACGATTTATGTCATTAGGTTTTGTGCAGAAAGGGGTTTGAGCACGATTTTGAGGCAATTTTGCATTTGCTCAAATCATTAGCTTTTAGCAAGAACCCCGCGTGGTGC
>JBDNHM010000016.1:0-3775 GCA_041688825.1 Burkholderiaceae bacterium
ATGTCACCCGCCTCATCAAGCGCGATGCCGTCAAAGTAAAGACCGCGCAGGGAGTCTGGGTTGTCAGCACCACCGACGTAAATAATGGACGTGCCACCGTGAGCGTTGTCAATCTCGATCTTGAGCTCGGCCTCATTAGGCTTCTTGGCCCAGTGGGGCTTAGTTAAGTCTTTAAGGTACTGCCACGCAGTTTTCTTGGCCTGTTCCCGTAATGGGGCCAAGTAAGCAAATTGAGGCCGTGGTAAGGCTGTCTCCAAAGCGCCGATCACTAAGTCAGCACACACAGACACCGTCTTACCCGCCCGGCGATGAGCCACAATCACCGCCCACCTTTTGCTGCGCTTGTGAAGGGGGACAAAGCAGTCACGGGGGACGTACTCGGAGAGAGACATTGTCATAGCACCACCTTTAAAAAAATACTAGTTAAGTGTGAATAAGAGTGTATGTGGCGGTTTAATGGCGGATGTGGCGACAAACTGGCGACGATGTGGTGGTTAGGTGGCGAAGACGCCTAAATATATGGGCTGTAGAGGTCAAATGGCGGCAATATGGAAGTTAAATGGCGCGAGCAAGGCGGTTAAATGGAGTTGATTGGGGAATTTTCGATGGGAGGGTTCCCAACGACAGAGACGACCCCGGCCCTCGACCGGATGGGGGCGGGGGGTGGTAGCGCGGGGGGGCACGCCTTGCCCCCGTTGGACCCTGTGTCGTCAAGGGTCTCTCGCCAGTCTCTCAGCGTCCACATCGATGGCCTCAACGTCCATAACATCTTGATCTATATGACACTGCGTGCCTCCTGCGGGAGATTGCATATCTATCGACGTCTTGCCGATAGTGCGGCCACCTAGCCACGACAGCTCGACCTTCACCTTGTGGTCGACTTGACCGATCATTTGATGGGGTATCAGTCGTCCAAATAGGCCCAGTACGGCTGCTCTATCGCTTGCTGTGCCGTGCATCATCTTGACTAAGAATGCGACGCCCCCCCCCTTTTCAAACGCCTCTTCAGCTGCTGCCTTAAAGTTCCGGGTGATCTTGTTTGGGACACCCTTTGGTCTACCATTTGGGGTCAAGGCCCCAGTCAATGGCGATCTGGGTCGGGCGTCTCGACTGCCTCCCTGCCCATCAACCCCCATTTCCATACCATGTCTCATTTTTTTTGAGTCCAAACCTGGTGTCATCATTTCGCCCCCGCGACCCGGCTCAAGACCTTGGCCTTATCGTGCCACTGGCCTACGAAATCGAGCATGCGCTGTTTCTCGTGAGTCTTTTTTGCCATCCTGACTACTCTCACGGCGCAGTTAATGCATCCGCGCCAGTCGTAGTCCCTTGACTGCGTATTGCATGATTTACACATCGCCTTGCTCCTCTTTTTTTTAAACGAACAGCTGGTTTATTTGGTCGGGCCTTTTCATGCAAGCTCTCTGATCAGCGTGAGTGGTAGGCATCTGTTGTCTGGTGTGTATTGCAATGAATCTTTGTGGAACCAAAGCGATATCTTGCCCTCCCAGTCGCCGTGCCGGTTCTTGGCCACAACTAAGGCAGCGTCGGGTTCGTTCTTGAATTTTTCGTTCTCTGGTTCTTTTGCCAAGATGTCTGACTTTTGTTTGTTTCTCCAAACAGTCATTACCTGATCAACTTGGTCAACGATGGTGCCTGAACCCCGGGCATCGAACTTGCCCGGGATGTCGTACTCGTTTTGGCCTTTTCTAACGTGATGCACTAAGTGAATGTGAATCGAGTTCTCGCGTGCCAAAGCACAGACTCTGTCTACAAACATCTTCTGGCCTGAATAGTCGTCTTCGTTTCTAACGCATTTCATGATGTTATCTACAACGAAATGCTTGACCTTTAGTTCGTGAGCGCTGTACCTAATCGCTGCGAACACCTGTTCTGGTGCGACTGACCCTTGGTGGTCATAGATCCACATACGGTCTTGATCTAACCAGTCGAGCAATCGCTCGTTAAATGCTATTGAGGGCCGCTCACACCCAGCTACCTGTCTTAACATGCGTAGATATGTCATCGCCGGCTTCATCTCAAACGAGGCTATGCAGGCAGGCTCATTTTGGTTCATGAAGCCGGCAATCACCTGGCCTAGCATCAAGCTCTTGCCGTGACCACTAATACCTTGCCATAGGGTTACCTCACAAGGCCTAAACCTAATTAAGTTGTGGGTCTTTTGCCAAGGCATTGTGGCCCCTGAGAGCGTCACCCCGTTCTTTAAAATGTATGCAATCTCATCGGTCCAAGCACGCGGTGGTAGAACCTTCACGATGGGCTCAGACTCACGCATGTAACGCTCGAAATCCTGCTCGTTGAATGTTCTTAAGTTAATCATTTTCAATCTCTGTGTGGTGCTCAATCAGCTCACGTCCGTTGCATGCGTAGATCGAGTGTGGCTTGAAACGATTGATTTGCTTGGCAGCAACGGCCAACTTGGTTGGGTCAACCCCAACCAAGTGGACGATCAGACCTGTTAAGCAACGAAGGTCAAGAGTCCGTAGGTTGTCGGTTGAATATATGTGAACCTCTGGCATGAAACCGTTCAGTAGGCACATGTCTGGGTCGTTTAATAAGGTGTAGATGTCTGGCTGCGGGCACTCAGTTAAGAAAACCCAAACGTTTGACAGCTGGGTGTTCATCCTCCTGGCTTGAACGATCGATAGAGTGCCTCTCATATCGCACCAGCGAACCTGTCAGTTGATCTTGTGGCAACAGTATCGTCATGACTGTCTAGCCAACGTTGGCCATTGAGCCATCCACTGAGCTGTTTCCAGTATTGGGTTTCAAGGCTACGTGTCTTTACGTAATGGCGAGCACCCTCAATGATTCTGTCTGCAAGCAATCGGTCAGGCTTGAGCTTTCCCCAAGCCTTCATCGCATCCATCTTGCCTCGCTTGTCACTGAATGTTTCCCAAAGCTCATTAAACATTGGGCACTCATCGCACTTGGGTTTCGCTGATGTCTTTTTATTAGTTAATGGTTCTTGGTTCTTGGTTACTGATTGGTTCAAGGGGTCTTGATCAGTACTTGAAGTACCCTTTAATTTTTTTTCAAGTGCTAAAGCCATATCAGCTTTGGCTCTGCGCACTATTCCACTCTTGATGCCACCAGCCTTACTTGACGATTTCAATTCCTTAAATTTTGAAAGTTCGCGAGTTGTGCGAGCGTTCACATACCCACTTCTACTTTTCTTAAATTTTAATGTAAGTATTTTTTGCACGATCTCTTTTTCCTGATCAGAGTGTGCGCCCAACATAAAGTAGATGGCTTCGACACACTTAGGTAGGGGTTTTTCGGTGTCGTAATAGCACTGTAAAAGTTCAACATAGACGCCTCTTTCAAGAAGATTCAAGCCTCTCGTGCCAGCCCTAAAGTCGTTAATGTGAAAGGGGAAGTAATGCATCACTGATACCTTCTTGCCTCGGCATTTAATATGATTCTTATTCCCCACTGCTCTTGCATAGTTTTAAGGCTTTTATGTAAAGTTAATCTTGTCATTTCAACTCCGTTTTATTAGGACCGATTGCCCCAGCGGCGCACATAATGATTAAGGTTTTTTTTGCTCGTTTATGGGAATGAACGTATTAATTGTAGCAACTGTATAGATGAAGATCAACAGCAAACATTATTACATAAATCTAAACAGTTTGCATATTATGAACATATAAAGTATTGTGTGATTTTCTTGCACATAAAACAAAGGTTGTCATGCCTTCATTGAATAAACAAAACCCTAATTTAGATGTTCAATGGTTCAAGACTAAGCTCG
>JBDNHM010000122.1:0-14304 GCA_041688825.1 Burkholderiaceae bacterium
GTTAGTTAATTAAGCCGCTTTGCTACGTGCACCGCGGGCAGTTTTGCCAGCAGCGTCAGCAGCGTCGGTTGCAGCTTTGAACGTAGCGTTCGTAGCGGCAGTTACGTTTTTCTCAGCGACTTCAGCAGCTTGTTTAGCAGCTTTTGTCATGCTGTCGTAGGCTGCGCCGGCTTGTGCCATTGAAGACTTCAACATGGCAACAGCGCTTTCTGAACCTTGGGGTGCGTTGCGAGTAAATTGCTCAACTGCATCATGCATTGATTTTTGGCTTTCAGCTAACTTGCCTTCGGCTAGCTTGCTCAAGTCTGCTTGAACGCCGGTAACGATGTCATAAACATGACGGCTGTAAGCCATTGCTTTTTCAGCTGAAGGCTGAACCATTGATGAAGACAAAGCGACGACTTCTTGTGGGTCTTTAATACCCATTGCATCATGTGCTTTTTGTGACGATTCTTCGATGCTTGCTTTCATAACTTTTAAGTTCAAGTCAACAAGCTTCTCAAAGCCAGCGAAAACGCTAGTTTGGAATGTCATTAATGATTCAAGGGCTACTTTTTGGCTTTCTAATACTTCTTTAGGTAATTGTGTCATGGTGTTACTCCGTTAAATTTTTAGATAAATTTTTAAATGTTGCACTGCACAAACTCTATTGTAAACACCTTGAATTGCATGTCAAGTGTTTTTTGTGCGCTGCAACAAAATAATTGTTGTTTTTTATTAAAACGAGGTATTTGGGGCTGTATTGGGGCTTGAAAGCTCATAGCCAAGGGCCTCAGAGATACCCTGAGCGGTCTCAACCAACTGTTTAACCCAGCCATCTTGTAGCCGTTGTGCTGGGGCAGAAATAGATAAACCAGCAATTAGTTTTGCAGAATCATCGTAAATGCCAGCGCCAATGCAGCGCACCCCCATTTCAAGCTCTTCGTTGTCGCGAGCGTAGCCATGGCGTCTGATCAAGGCTAATTCTCGGTCAAGGTCTTCAAAGCTTGTAAGGCTGTTGCGCGTGCTACCGGCTAAACCAGTGCGCGTAACATAAGCCCTAACCTGCCGTGGCTCAAGTGCGCTGAGAAACAACTTACCTGTTGACGTTAAATGTAGGGGCGCACGGCCACCGATAGCGCGAACAACCTGCATACCTGATCGTTCGCTCCACGCGCGATCAACGTAAACAATTTCATCGCCTTGTTGAACAGACAAATTAACGGTTTGACCTGTTAATTTGTGAAGCTGATGCATGGGCTCAAGCGCTGCTTCACGCACGCTTAATCGCCCCCGAACCAATGAACCCAACTCAAGCAGCCGCATACCTAACTGATACATGCCGGAATCAACCCGTTCAACATAACGCCCCGTTACTAGGTCATTCAAAATGCGGTGAGCTGTTGAGGGGTGTAAACCGGTTGTAGCAGAGATTTTTTTTAATGCAACAGGTTCTGCCTCGGCAGCTAGCGCATCTAAGAGCTGCATGGCACGGTCAATCACTTGAATAGTGATTTGAGTTGTGCCTGAAGGCTGAGCCGTATCAGAGGTAGATCGAGAAAGGCTTGGGGTGGGTATATTAGCCATGGTGAGATTTGATTAGCCTATCGGCTACTCACTTATTGTTATTTCAGTTGGTGCTATTGTATTCCATATTATGAAAATCGAGCACCCAAATCGTGCGCTTGCTGCCGCAAATAAGCAACAGCCTCTGGCACCATAGCCGGGTCACCCTTAGCGCCCAGCTCAATATGCGGCGCCCCCCCCTCTTCACCCACTGAAGGCAGACTAAATGCCTTAACCCCTGGCCATTTAATTTCAAGCGCCTCTAAAGCTGGGGTAATACGCGACTCAGGCAAACCAAATACTAAAAAAGACGCTTCAGCATGCTGAATTTGATGATGCATGTGCGCATAACGCTGATCGAGCGTCATTTCAAGCATAGGCCACGCCATCACGGGGAAACCGGGTACGAAGGTATGCCGTTCAATATAAAACCCAGGAATACGGTTAAAGGGGTTGAGAACAACCTCAGCCCCTTTGGGGAAAAACCCCATTTGTAAGCGTTGCAGGTTTTCTGGAATAGTCATATCGGCGCTACCCGAGCCTTTAGCCGCCATTTCTGCACACCGTTTTGCAATCAACTTTTCAGCTTCAGGGTGAAGCACTAAAGGCAAACCAAGCGCAGCCGCAGCGGCTTGCCGCGTATGGTCGTCTGGCGTGGCACCAATACCACCACAACATAAAACCGTTTGCCCGCCCGCAAAAGAATCTTTCAAAGCCTGCGTTAGCGTTGCCCGGTCGTCAGGCAAAACACGTAAAGACTGAAGTTGCATACCTCGCGCAGATAATAATTCAATCACTTTAGGAAAGTGTTTGTCTTGTCGGCGACCCGATAAAATTTCATCACCGACAATGATTAGCGCAATCTCATGATTTTGCATAATGCATACCTGTTGTTACTTATTATTTAGAAGTTTTTAAAAACTTGCGTATCTTAGCGCGGCAGCGCATGTGCTGCCATTATCATAATGGACGTTTTGAAAGATTTTCAGGCAACCTACTACCTCAAAGCGTTTAACGATTCAGTATGCCTAAGTTCACGTATGGCTTCGAAACTGTAGTGGGCAAACACTAAACCAGAAAATACGGGTAAAAAGACCCACGCAGGTGGAAATAAGTTTACAAGGGCGCAAATTAAACCAATTACCCAAAAACCTTTACTGCGCTGATGCAAAATAGTTTTACGCTCAGTGGGGCTGGCATGGTCAACAAGTGCATCGATACGCATCATTTTGGTGAAAGCAAATGTCCACCAAAAAACTGACAAAATAAGGCCTAAGGGGGGTATCAACCAAAGTGGCAAAGTAATTAGCCAGCCCAGTAAAAACACAACGCTAACCCATATGGCATTCCACACACTCAAAACAGTCGCGTGACGGCCCAGTGCCTGCACATCAGGGTAATTACGTGCACTGAGGTGTGAAAGCACCCAAGGCATGATCCATATAGCTGTTACGGCCAAACCAGCAATACCCGCCATGGGTAGCAACATGAATAGCGCAACAAATGGAGTAAGCCAAGACTTTAACCAAAGCAACCCTGCTGCACCCACGAATGGGTCTGCGTAAAGAGCTATGGCCGACTGATCAAATTGAGCTTTGAGCCACTCGTTAAGCGGTGTAAAACCAAGCCATAGCAAAATAGAAAATAAAACGATGGTGACAATCACGGGTAAAAATAGCGCGAAAATCATGCTTGGGTGCAATTGTGAACGAAGTGCCCGCCAAAACGCTTGCGACACCGGTGCCACAGTGTTCTTGTGCAAGGGGTCTTGATAGGATTTGGGTTGAATGGGTGCGGGTAAGGTCATGTTTGCTTAATAATGACTTAAGTAAATGGGTTCAATTTAATTAAGCGCAGTGATCTGATGGAGAAACACAAAAATATTGCGCTTAATAAAATCTTTTCTCATACAAAGATTTAATGCTGACTAGCATTACCGCCGGTTTGCTGCACTTGATATATCAAACCTACATTAGTATAAGTTTAAGTTCGATGCATAGATCGATTTAAATGTTATAAATAAAAGGCTGCTCAGTCATAAAAGGCTACTCAGTCATTTTTTCCATAAGTGCGTGTGAGGAATAGGTTTTTTACCGCGTTTCCCCGCGAGAAAAAATCTATTCCTGACACTGACCCCAGATTAAAAAAACTCACAACAATAGCCTCGAAACCAAAAAAATTACCATTGAAACTAAACCCTAAATCTTCATGCCCCTCTTGACCCCCAACAAGCCCGATCTCAAAACATTACTTAGTGTATCAACACGTCCGTTAATTGTTTGTTTTTGTGCAGCATGGTGTGATACCTGCACGGTGTACCAACAAAAACTAGAGGTTCTGTCTGACCAACTGATAGACCATGTTTTTGTTTGGGTCGACATTGAAGATCACCCAGAATTGTTGGGTGATGAAGATGTTGAAAATTTTCCAACTTTATTAATTGAACGAAATGGGCAAAAACAGTTTTTTGGTACCATGTTGCCGCATATTGATCAGCTTGAGCGCATGATTCAAGCCACCGCAACCGGTGACCATAATGCCGCTGCAAATACCTTGCCTGACGTGCGAACCTACTTATTGACATCCTCCTCTCCCTGAAGGAAGGGGATTCCTACGGCGCTACGCAGTAAATAAACTGTGCTTACAGTGTAGAAAGCACATTAGAAATAACCGACTAATCAGTCGCCACATTAGGTTTAGCGCCCAGTAAAACCCCGAGCGCTGGCCTTTTTGATGACAGGACAGATTTTTGCCCAAAACCAGGCGTTGCAGCCAAATTTGATGCTGATGAAGCCACAGCAGGTTCGTAAGGCTTCAAGAAAAATTCATCTACTGGCTTAACCTTTGGCACATAACCACGCGAAGCAAATTTTGATTCGGGCTTAGCGTTTTGACGAGAATGAGGTGGCGCAACACTTTTTTCGCCGCGCTCACCGCGATCACTACGTTCACCCCGGCTGCTTCGCTCAGTTCGATCGACTGTTGACACGGGTCGTTTATTTGCAGCGGCACGATCACCTAGATCAAGCGTTGCGCGAAGAACTGGTTTACGGATCAGTTTTTCAATATCAATTAAGTATTTTTCTTCTTCGGCCGTAAATAAAGAAATGGCTTCGCCTGAAGCGCCTGCGCGACCGGTGCGACCAATGCGGTGAACGTAATCTTCAGCCGTATGAGGCAAGTCGTAATTGATGACGCAAGGCACCCCCGCCACATCAAGGCCACGGGCTGCCACATCTGTTGCCACCAAGACTTCAAGCTCGCCTGCTTTGAAAGCATCAAGTGCCTTCATGCGCTCGGCTTGTGATTTGTCACCGTGAATAGATTCAGCGCGTACGCCGTCTTTTTCTAGAGCAAGTGCTAAGCGGCTGGTACCAATTTTAGTGTTTGAAAACACAATCACTTGATTAAAACCACGTGATTTCACTAGATGAACAACTGCAGCGCGCTTGTCTTCGCCAGTTAATAGGTAAGCAATTTGTGAAACATTTTCAGCTGTCGCGTTGCGCTTGGCGACTTCAATTTCAACTGGTTGACGCATGTAAGTCAACGCCAATTTACGAATGTCGTTACCAAAGGTTGCAGAAAATAACAATGTTTGACGGGTTGCAGGCAAGGCACGAATAATGCGATCAAGATCAGGTAAAAAACCCATATCAAGCATGCGATCGGCTTCGTCAAGCACCAGCAGGCTGACCTGAGACAAATTAACGGTGCGCTGTTCCATGTGGTCTAACAAGCGGCCAGGTGTAGCAATGAGTACTTCACAACCGTTACGTAACGCTAATTTTTGAGGGCCAATATCAACACCACCAAAGACGACAGCTGAACGCAAAGGGGTGTATTTGCTGTAGCGACGAACGCTTTCATAAACCTGGTCAGCTAACTCACGTGTGGGCGTCAAGATTAATGCGCGCACAGGGTGTCTTGCGGGTGAAGCGCTAGTGTTGGACGCAGGCATCAAACGATGCAATAGTGGTAAGGTAAAAGCAGCCGTTTTACCCGTGCCCGTTTGGGCTGCACCCATAACGTCTTGCCCAGCCATAACGGGGGGCAAAGCACCCGCTTGTATAGGAGTAGGGGTGGTGTAACCCGTCTCAATGACTGCTTTGAGTAGAGATGGGTGCAGACCCGTTTGTTCAAAGCTAACGGGAACTGAAAGATCGTTTGGTTGGGTATTGGTGTCTGTAGTCATGCGGTGTAATCGTTAAAGTTATATCAAGTTTACCCTACCAACCCCGTAAACAGGCGCTACCAGAACGAAAACAAGGCTTGAATGACCCAAAATGAGATCATTCCGCCCACAATCATGATGATCGTGCTACGTGTGCGTTGAAACAACACAATAGCGATGATGGCTGCAAAGAGCTTTTCATCGATCAAAGCAGCGTTTGAACCGGGCACCCAAGGCAATAAAGAGGGTACGATAATAGCTGTTAAGGCTGCCGCTGGTGCGTATAAGAGTGCCCGTCGCACACGGTCAGATAGCGGTATGCGATGCCCAAACACATTAAAACTGGCTCGTGTCACGATGCTGCACAGTGTGAGTAACCCAATAGCCCCAGCGATGTATAAGTCTTGCTCACTTAAATTCATGCTCGCCCCTTGTTTAAACGATGCTCAGCCCAAATACCTGCAGACATACCCACCACCACCGCGACCAACAAACCCAAACGAAGTGGCAAGGGTTGCGCAACCCAAGCGGTGCACCCTGAGGCAATGATGGCCACCAACATAGGGCGCGAGTTGGCTAAAGGAATGGCAATACCGAGCAACGCCAAGATGGCCGCGTAATCAAGCGACCAAGCGGTTGGCACAATAGTGCCCAAAAAAATACCCAATAATGACGATAACTGCCATGTTAGCCAACCAATAACAATCATCGCTAGAAAAAACCAGCGTTGCTCTTGGGTACCCCGAACAGCAGCATGACCAAACCGAGGCATAAAAACCACGAAAGACATATCTGTCGTGAAATAGCCGTAAGCCAAACGTTTGTACCAAGGTAGGCTTTGAAAATAGGGTTGCAGGGCAGCCCCAAAAATCAAAAACCTCACATTAACAATAAAACCCGCTGCAAAGATCAACCACAGCGGCGCACCCGCTGCAATTAAAGGTAATGAACTTAATTGGGCTGAACCGGCATAGACCATTAATGTCATCATGATGGCGGCTTGCTCAGACAAACCTGATTTCACAAGCGCAATACCTGTCACTAAGCCCCATGTAGCCGTAGGAATAATGGCCGGCCTGATGCCTAAAAAACCTTCTTTTAGAGCAGCCTGACGGCGCGCTTTAAGCGTTGGGTCAAAGCGCTCGGGCTTGGAAGATGATGGGGGTGGTACGTTTAAATCTGACAATGCTAGCGCTTCCTGTTTAAAATCTTTTAAAAAAGACGATTTTAATAGCTGAATAAATTTATGTGATTTTAGTTTTAAATGTTAGATGAAGTGAATACTCACTTTCGACCCCTTATTTTATTTGACATATTAGCTTGCTTGAACAGGGCAGTTTGCAGCGCATTTTAATCAATTAGGTACAATACGCCATGCTTGAAATAAGAAAGGTAACCGTATGACAAACACGCAAGAAGGCACAGTTATTGTCACCGCTTCAGATTTGCCATTGCATTGCCCCGGTAACAAAACCCCGTTATGGAATATGCACCCCCGGGTGTTTTTAGATATAGCCCATAAGGGTGAAGTGAGTTGCCCTTATTGTGGCACCCATTACAAGCTTGACCCCAACATGGTCATTCACGACCACGGTCATTAACATTTAGCTTGTGACTGCTCAACTCGATACATCGGCCTGCCCCACCCCGTTTTGGCTTCCAGGCCCACACAGCCAAACACTATTCAGCGCCTTGGCAGCCCCCACCCATTCTTTACGTTTTGTGCGTGAACGTGTTGATACACCTGACGGCGACTTCATTGATCTTGACTGGAGCGCGCCTGGCATTGTTGTCAAACCCGCCCAACATGAGTCAAAAGCGCAAGGCATACCCACCGAAGCCATGGCTGATCGTTGGCTTAATGCCCACGACATAAGCGTTTTAAACAGTACGCAAAATACCCATGCTTTAGTTTTGCTTCATGGTCTTGAAGGCAGCAGTAGCAGTCGCTATGCGCAGTCAATTATGCAGTATTTTCGGGCGCGTGGGTGGGTGGTTGTTATTGCCCACTTTAGAGGCTGTAGTGGTGTACCTAACAGACTGGCTCGCGCTTATTATTCAGGCGACTCTGAAGAAGTCGATTTCATTCTTAAAACGGTTCAACAGCATGTGCCCCATGCGCTATGGCACGCTGTAGGCGTATCGTTGGGTGGCAATGCCTTACTCAAGTATTTAGGTGAACATGCTGCTAATGTTGGCTCCTCGTTGCACTCAGCCGCTGCAGTCTCTGCGCCACTTGATCTTTGGGCCGCGGGTGAACAACTCAGCAAGAACTTCTTTTGTAGAAAAATTTACACACGCTTTTTCTTAAGGTCTCTTAAACCAAAAGTGATCGAAAAAGCAAAACAGTTTCCTGGTACGATTGATGTGATGCGCATACATCGCGCACGCACCTTGCGTGATTTTGATGATGCTTACACCGCACCGATGCACGGTTTTCAAGATGCTGATGATTACTGGCGCAAAGCTTCCAGCAAACCGTGGTTATCACACATCACATTACCCACTTTGGTTTTAAATGCCCGCAATGACCCTTTTATACCTGAAGGCTCGTTGCCCAGTCCGCGTGATGGCAGCAATTCGGTGATGCTGCACCAACCTGCTGAAGGGGGGCACGCGGGGTTTACAACGGGGCCGTTTCCAGGCAATTTATTGTGGTTACCGCAGCGTTTGGCAAGGTTCTTTGATCGGGCTAGCCACTGAAACGTTGTATAACTTCTCGTTCATTCGCCATTTTTTCTGTTAACTGGCGTATTTGCACGTCAAGTTGTGATTGCTGATAAAAATCTTTAGAGATTTGGCGCGCTTGTTGTAATTGTGACATTGCAGCAGGAAATGCACCCGTGAGGGTGTAATAGGTTGCCATTGATTGACGCGCCCGAATCGCTTCACCTGCTTGTGCCAAATTATTGGCTAAGGCTTTATATAAACTTGGGTCTTGTGTCGGCCAACGTTTAATTTGTGCTTCTAAAAATTTAGCGGCCTGCGCATAACGCCCTAATTGCTGAAGTGCTTGAGCATGTAGGTTAGCAAGTGACTGCTGCTCAGGCCAACGTTTCATACTTTCTTCGCTAAGCACTAACGCACGCTCAGACTGACCTGCTGTCAGCACCAGTTCAACTTCTACACGAGCCAAATAAGGCGATGCAGCAACACCTGCTATGGCTTGTTGATAAAAGTCTCTGGCAGCTGCTACGTTATTTTGCCGAAGCTCAACCAGCGCTAAACCCAGAAATGCTGACGACCGTTGAACCCCTGTTAAGCGCCGTGCCTCGTCTTGTAATTGCTCACGTACACGTGACAGAAACTGACGGTCATCAGCTTGCAAAACCCGCGCGCGCGCCCTGACATACCAGAATGCGTCGCTATCACGATAAACACCTTTAGCTAAAGTGCTGGTACGGTTTTGCATATCGGTCATGCGGTCAATGCTCATGGGGTGGGTTGACATATAAGCCCCCCCGCCGCCACGCTCGTTAAATTGTGAGGCCTGCATTAAACGTTCAAATAAGTTTTGCATGCCCTCAGGGTTATAACCTGACTTAGATAACATTTGAAACCCAACCCGGTCTGCCTCGCGCTCAGCGTCGCGCGAAAAACCCAGTTGCCCATCGATCGCTGTGGCTTGACCAAATGCTGCAACACCGGCACCTAAATTTGCACTGCCCGCTAAGCCAGCCAACAAGGCTGCTGCAATTGAAGCCATTGCAATGTGGCTACTTTGTTTTTGTTGGGTAAAACCACGAGCAATGTGACGTTGGGTCACGTGTGCAATTTCGTGAGCCGTCACGCCTGCCAATTCAGATTCGTTTTTAGCGGCCACCATTAAACCTGTGTTGATACCTATAAAACCACCGGGTAATGCAAAGGCATTAACAACAGGGTCTTTAACACCAAACAAGTCAATGACAGTTGAGCTAACCGGGGCATGTCGCACCAAACGCTGCCCCATATTATTTAAATATTGATTAATGTCTGGGTCGTGCACGTAAGTAGGGTCAACGCGGCCTTGAGCAATAATTGATTCGCCAAGCCGTCGTTCCCATGCGGGTGAAAGATCAGCTGCAGAGGCAGCACCCAATGAGGGTAACCCAACCGGCTGTGCCAGGGCAGTTGTCAGGCTTGCTGGCGCCAGCGCACAAATTAAAAGTGTCGCAAGGGTGCGTTTGACTAAAGGATGTATAAATTGACTCATATAATGATAGTACGATTTATTTTCGAGAAATAAAACCATGCGCCCTGTCAGAAAAGCTGTATTTCCCGTTGCAGGTCTTGGTACCCGCTTTTTACCTGCCACTAAAGCGATGCCTAAAGAAATGTTGCCGGTGGTTGACAAGCCCTTGATTCAATACGCCGTCGAAGAGGCTGTAGCGGCTGGCATAACTGATTTAATTTTTGTAACGGGTCGCAGTAAACGTTCAATTGAAGACCATTTTGATGCCTCGCCTGAGCTTGAAGCCGAACTTGAGCGAAAGGGCAAAGATGTCATGCTGTCAATGATTCGTAGCATCTTACCTTCTAACGTTAATTGTATTTATATTCGCCAGTCTGCGCCATTAGGCTTGGGCCATGCGGTGTTAACAGCGGCACCCATTGTGGGCGAAGAGCCTTTTGCGGTGTTGCTTGCAGACGATTTGATTGATGCTGACCACCCTGTTTTAGGGCAATTAATTGATGCCGCCTTGACCTACCAAGGCAGTATTTTAGGCGTTCAAGAGGTGCCCCGCGAAGACACTGATAAATACGGCATTGTGGCTGTTGAGTCTGTTGGCCCTTTGACCGGCCGTGTCACCCATATTGTTGAGAAACCTAACCCATCTAGAGCGCCTTCAACGTTGGCAGTCGTTGGCCGATATGTGCTTGATGCCCGCATTTTTGCGCATTTACGCCAAACGCAACCCGGTGCCGGTGGTGAAATTCAACTCACCGACGGCATTGCTTCACTCATGAACGAAAAAGCCGTGTTTGCCCATCGGTATGAAGGCATTCGCTACGATTGCGGTAGCAAAGCAGGTATGTTTGCAGCGACAGTGGCCATTGGTCGCAAATATCACAACTTGAAGCCCTGAGCCCTGATCCTACTTAGGCTTTGCTTTAACACCCCAACGACCTTTATCAGAAAGTCGCATCAAGTTACCTAAAGCAACCAATAACCCAATCACTTCGGTCAGTGCGGCGGGTATCCACATGGTTAAACCGCCAATACTTTGGTCTGTCGTGGCAGCCATGGCAATGGCTCGGCCACACAAATCGAACAGCGGGTAAAGATCACGATCGGTGAAAGCAATAATGGCACCCGCCACCATTTGCGGCGCCATCGTTACGATTGGTGAAATGACGCGCCCACCAGGCGACATGGCCGCTGGCGGTGAAGTACGACGATCAAGAATCAAATTCCAGTACATAAACCCGCTGATAACAACAGACCAGTTCATGAGCCGGTACAAGCGCCAATCGAGCATGGAATAGAACTGTATTGAAGGCACCAGCCAAATAATCACCAAGAACACAAAAAGTGCCGGTACAAATATAGGGTTGGTCATGACGGCAATAATTGACCGCCCAGGTAGGGTTGCATTAAATACCCGTAAGCGAGCACGCCAGCGTAAAGGCAGGCCTGCTCGCATGACTGAACCTGGGTAGGCAGCCATCAGCACGAGCGGCCCTAAATGGTGCAAAACCAAATGCTGTATGCGGTGCATAAAGAACATGCGCTCGGCATAATAATCAAGCAAGGTATGCAACGACAGGTAAAGTAAGACGATGCCTGACCAAAATAATGCTTGGCGTACAACGCTTACGCGCTTAACCCGTGTGCCTCGCACAAACAGCACAATAGCCACTGCAAAGCCAATTAATAGCGTCGGTGAAAATTCCCACGGCACAAGCCAAGACAAGACATCCATTTATTCAACCTTACTGAAGCGCCAGACAATCAACTTGATTTTAAGAAAATGATTGTAGTATGTGAATCATGACACCCTTACTTCCCGCATACGATTTGTCGGTTTTTAAAGCCAGACGCCAACGTTTAATAGCCACTCTTGAGGCCCAAGGCGGGGGTATTGCCTTAATACCCACAGGCCGCCTCAAAATGCGTAATGCTGACAGCCCCTACCCGTTTCGGTTTGACAGCAGCTTTTATTATTTAACTGGGTTTAATGAACCTGATGCATGGTTGGTAATTGAAGCCGGCCCAAATCGATCGCGCAGCACACTTTTTTGTCAGCCCAAAGACCCTAAGATGGAAATTTGGGAAGGTTTGTTGTGGGGCCCCGACACTGCAGCAGCCACGTTTGGGTTTGATCAAGCCTTTGATTACGATGGTTTACACGAATGGCTGCCGCATGCGCTTGTCGGTCATCGGCAAGTTTGGGCGCCCATGCCAAACGCTGCTGTGCCTGATTTAATGACGCAGTTGCAAACGGGGTTGTCGCAAGCCAAGTCGGTAACCCGTGGGCTAAAGACTGTACCTACACAAATAAGCGACTTATCGCCTATTCTGAACGACATGCGTGTCATAAAAGACGCTGCTGAATGCGACATGATGCATCAGTCTGCCCGCATTGCCGCGCAGGCACATCGTCAAGCCATGCGATCGGCTCGCCCAGGTATTGCTGAATACGTACTTGAGGCAGAAATACTAAAAGTTTTTAGGCAGCATGGGGCACAAAGCCCTGCTTATGAAACGATTGTTGCAGCGGGTCAAAATGCCTGCATTTTGCATCATCGCGCAGGGCCTACATTAATGCATGATGGTGACTTGGTTTTAATTGATGCAGGATGTGAATTGAATGGCTACGCGTCAGATATTACCCGTACCTTTCCCGCCAACGGCCGTTTTAGCGGGCCACAAGCAGCCTTATATGATATTGTTTTAGCGGCTCAAAAAGCCGCTGTTGAACACACCTCACCCGCACATCATTTTAATGCGGGGCATGAAGCGGCAGTTCGCATCATTACCCAAGGGTTAATTGATGAAGGTTTGCTCAAAGGGTCGTTAGACAGCCAAATTGAACAAGAGGGCTACAAGCCGTTTTACATGCATCGTACCGGCCATTGGTTAGGATTAGACGTACACGATGTGGGTCGGTATCGCGACTTACCTGTTGAGTCAGTTTCAGCTTCCGATGCGGATACGACTGCTGCACCGCCATGGCGACAGCTTCAACCCGGCATGGTACTGACTATTGAACCGGGCATATACGTGAGACCTCAAGACGACGTTCACGAACAGTTTTGGCATATCGGCATTCGTATTGAAGACGATGCTTTAGTTACACCGAACGGGTGCGAATTATTGACTCGCGATGTGCCAGTTGAACGGGCTGAAATTGAAGCGCTCATGGCTGAATCGTTTGATGGTTGAATCAAGTTTAAAATTCAAACTTTGCCAGCAAGCCGCAATGAAGCACGTAAGGTATCGTTAATACGTGTTTGCCAACCATCACCGCTAGCACGCAAGGCTGCCAAAACATCTGCGTCTAAACGCAACTTGACGGGCTCTTTGGGTGATGCGGTTTTTGGGCGCCCACGCACTTTTAATTTAACACCCTCATAAACATCGGCAGACTTAAAAAAAGCTGCTGTCAACTCAGGCGCATCATCAGGGTCATTCCAAGTGGGTGGCATAGAGCGTTTTTTCGCGGTCATTTGCTTTCCTCATGCTAATGATACGGCGCACCTCGCCGCGCAGCGTCCAAACCAAAACAATTAAGCTGGCATCTAACCACCCAACGGTTATGAATCGGTCTTCTTTATATTCAATTCTAATATCTTGCCCTGTGAAATGAACCCCATCAAAGATTTCGATAGCCCGAGCAAAATCTAAACCTCGTTCTAGTAATGTCTTGTCTCGTTTTTTGTACATCAAACGCCAACTTCATTAATTTATTGTACACCCATTAAATACACTATACGACCAAAATCTTTAACTTTAAAAATTCAACCCTTCGAGCCAACCCATACGTTGCCAGATGTGTAACACCACGTGGGCAATGGCGAATAGGGTGAGTATGGTACCCATTAGCAAACCGGTAATCGCCACTAACACAGGCCCCCAACCCGTATGTTTAATACGTACATAACCGGGGTTATAGCGGGCATCAAAGCGCTCGTCTGACATTAAACACAGCATCAAAGACTCAATAAACCCTGCGATGGCGGGAATAAAGACAACAAAGAGTGCGGGGGTGTCCCACCAAACGGGGGCTTGACTGGCCAACAATAAACAGGCCACAACAGCAAAAGTGAGCCATTTTGCGTAAGGGCGACCCAAGTAATACCAGTGCGCGCCAAACCAACCGCCATAAAAAGACAGTAACCCAGCAATTACCTTACTGCGAATGCCAAAAGGTTCAGCCTGTATGGTTGATGTGCTTGGTACTGATGAGCTTGGTACTGATGAGCTTGGTACTGATGGGCTTGGTACTGATGGGCTTGGTACTGATGGATTTGAAACCAATGGGTTTTGTTCTGAAACAATAGGTTCTTGAGGGCTTTCAGGTGAGGTCGATGCAGAAGATTTTGTCATAACGGTTATTGTAATCTGGGCGGGTAAGGAGTTGTAAAATCAAACCATGAAA
>JBDNHM010000123.1:0-1867 GCA_041688825.1 Burkholderiaceae bacterium
CGGCTGGGTGGCCAGCCCAGTACAACTTGCTGGCAGCTGTAAGACGGAACTGAATGGTAAGGTTACCCAATTTAATCGGACGAAGGCGCCCGTCGGTATGAACCACCACTTGGGCAGGCACGGCATCAGTCAGCCCTAAGGCATTGGCAGCGGTCATGCCGTCGAATTGAGATTCTTTAGGTTGTAACTAACTCGCGCAGAACAGTTCATAAAGCAAACAGGTAGGTCGAAGCAAAGTATTCACCAGACATGAAAAAACAAGTTTGATAGATCCGACCTCACCATATACAACGTAGATACCTTTATCCATTGTGGTTAAGTAACGCCTTAAGTGTGTCAACATTTTCAACACAGATCATTTTTTCGCTAATTTTCAATGAGAAAAGGTTACCTTATTAATAATATTTGTATTGACAAACGTGTATACTAATTACAAAATAACAGTATTTGACTGGGACGAAAGTAATTGGCCCAAGTGTGGCAAACATGGTGTTTCTCGTTTAGAAATCGAGCAAGTTTTATTAGGGGCACCAGCTGTTATGCCAGACCCTCACGAATATGAAGCGCGTATAAGATGTATTGGAAAAACAAATGCTGGGCGATATGTTTTTCTGGTTTTTACAATACGCGTATTCGAGAGAGAAATTAAACTTCGCCCCATCAGTGCCCGCTATATGCACCAAAAGGAAATCAACCACTATGAAACGCAAACCTAAACTTATGCCTTCACTTTTAAGTGATGAAGCAGCTGAGCATTTCGTTGAAACGGCAGACCTTTCATCTTATGACTTGTCTGGTTTCAAGCCTGTACACTTTGAATTTGAACCCAAGACGGCTGCGCTTAACATGCGCCTACCACTGAACCTACTTGCAGCTTTAAAAGCCAAAGCGAAAGAAAAAGACATGCCTTACTCTCGCTATGTTCGCTTACTACTTGAAAGAGATGTTGCCCATTAACCTATTGCATAGCGCATTAAGGTCTCGACCAGCTCAATTTGTCAGTCAGCGACTTAAGCGGTCGCCATGACCCAAGGGGAAATTTGTCGAGCGATCATTTTTGCGTTTTGCTTCTCTGCAACACGTAAGTCATAAGCGGCTTGTAAAGCTAGCCAACCTTGCGCATCGCTGCCAAAGTAACGCTCGAGTCGCAGTGCCGTATCAGCAGAAACACCGCGCTTGGTATCAACAATTTCGCGCAAGCGCGAATACGGCACATGCAAAGCAATCGACAAGGCACGTACACTAACGCCCATGGGCTTGATATAGTCTTCAAGCAGAACCTCGCCGGGGTGGATGGGTCGCATTCCATTTTTAAACATAAGGCTGAATTCTCATAAAGGTTTCAATGCGGGTCTTCAATCAACACTTCATATGGGCCGTTTGGGCCCCACTTAAAAGTTAAGCGCCACTGATTATTGATTCTGACATGCCACAAGGTTTCGGTTAACAATTAAAGACCGCCCATAGGGCCTGGGTAGCTCACTTCTTGCAGTTTTCCCGTATCAACGTCGTAAATAAAGCCACGAGCCGTGATTTTGTCTGCACCTTCAGTGGGTAACCATGGGTGATTCAAAATTCTCGACAAGCTTTTGCGAACGTCCCATTCAAGACGCTCAATTTGCGAAGGGGTGGCTTCGCCCTCTAAACCCATACGCAACAACTCATCAGAAAAAGCCAGCATGCCGCAACGGGTATGGTGCACCACCAGAAAGTCTTTTGTGTCTAGCAAGTGGTGAGAAATAATTAAGCTGCGCAGCGCATCTTCAGTCACCACACCACCGGCATTACGAATAATATGCGCATCGCCAGTTTGTAAGCCTAACAAATCTTCGACGTCCATACGGGCATCCATACACGCCACAACGGC
>JBDNHM010000124.1:0-4123 GCA_041688825.1 Burkholderiaceae bacterium
GGTGCATTCAGTTGGACCGTAAGAGTTCATGACCTGTGCCCGAAAATATCCTGAGCTCGCCAAGAAATCAAGCCGTTCACTTTGAATCTGCTCGCCCCCAAGGACTAGCCATCTCAATGAATTTAAAGCTCTCTCACTTGAAAAAGCCGTCAAGTCTGCAAGCACATAAAAGGTGCTGGGTGTGCAATTCAAGTAAGTTATGGCTTGGCTTTCAAGCTCACTGATTACACTTTGAAAGTCTAGCGCATATGAGGCTGGCAAATACAGCGTGCCACCTGACACGAGTGGCGCAAAAATATTTTTTTGTGTCAGATCAAACCCGACAGCACTGATTAACAGACATCGGTCGGTTTTCGTTAGGCCGAGCGCACTCACATACCAAGCCACAAGATTATCTAAACTACGTTTTTGAACTTCTACGGCTTTAGGTAACCCAGTGCTGCCAGAGGTATAAATTAGATAAGCAAGGTGGTCGGGTCCAGCAATGCGTAACCGATCATGATCAGTAATCAGACTACCGTCAGCCTCCGCAAGAACCTGCTGCATACTCGCCTCATCGAGCAACGTCATGGCGATAGGCAAAAACGGTTTTTCAGATTCAGATCTTAAGTCACGGGGTACATTTAATTGCAACGCTTGCGCAACCTTTACCGTGCTGACCACGTGCTTAGCACCACTATCTTTTAACATCCAGAGCAACCGATCGTTCGGATACTCAATATCTAGCGGTAGATAGGCTGCACCGGTCTTGAGAATAGCTAAAATGGTAGCCACCATATCTATTGATCGTTCAAGCCCTACAGCTACTAAATCTTCCGCACCAATGTTTTGTGTAATGAGGTGATGGCCTATCTGATTGGCTCGAAAATCTAACTCTTGGTAGGTCATGTGTTCATGGCCACGAGTCAGTGCAATTTGATTTGGTGTTTTTTTGGCTTGGTGTTCGAACCACTCAATGACCGATCTGTCCGCAATGATGAGGTAAGTCTCATTGAAGCTTTGGGTCACCGTTCGAATCTCTTCTGGACCGAGAACTTGCAACCTAGCAAGTGACGTCGTAGGCTTAGAGGAAAATTCTTCACACAGTTGTTCAAACTGCTTAACCCACGACCTTGCGGAACCCTCAGAAAACAACGATTTATCGAACTCAAGCGCGCCTAGTACCTCACCATCCGCCCCAGGGTCTAGCGTCAAAGTTAAATCGAACTTTGCCTGCGCGAGCGCAACCGAAATAGGCTGAACTTGCTCCTCATCAAGTAGCGATGATGGCAACGATTGACCTTGCCAAGCAAACATTGCTTGGAACACTGGCGTGTGTGTCAGAGCCCGGTTCGGTGCCAGTCGATCCACCAAGATATCGAACGGAATGTCCTGATGTGACATAGCATTAACAAGCTTCGCATGAACAAAGTCAATGAATTCATTAACGGTTTGCTGGTCCTTGATCTCGATTAATAATGGCAGCGTGTTTACAAAGAACCCGACCAACTTTTCTACCTGTGGCACGAGACGTCCCGCCACTGGAAAACCGATGACGACAGATTGCTGGCTTCCCAGACGCCCAAGCAGGGTTGCATACACAGCCATCAGCACCGTGAATAGAGTTGTATGATGCCGCTGAGCAAGATCAGATAACCTTAGAACAGTTTGGGCATCGATGAAGATGGGAATATAGCCAGCCTCTCTTGAGCGATTTGGTCGGCGAACTGTGTCAGTGGGCAAATCCAGAAATGTTGGTGCCTGTTCAAACTCAGACTGCCAGTATGCTAATTGCCTAGGAATTTCTGCACTGTGGGTAACTAGATTATGCTGCCAACTCGCAAAATCAGAATATGTAACGGCTAAAGGCTCTAGCTCTGGATCAACTCCTGATTGATAGGCTTTGTATATTTTGGTCAGCTCATCTAACAAGATATTCGTCGATATCCCATCGCTTGCGCTATGGTGCATCACAATCGCCAACACATGATCATGCTCGCTGATAGAGAACAAGCGTGCTCGCAGCAAGTAGTCAATCTTTAAATCAAATGTTTGATTGACGAACTGAAAAATATTCTCATTAAGTTCTGCCTCTGCATAATGACCTTCAACCCTAGGCATATTGTCGAATGTGAGCAGTTGGTAAACGCCTGGAGAAGGGAGTATGTAACCTCTAATGTCACCGGCCTCTTGGCTGATGACTGTTCGTAATGCCTCATGACGTTCCACCAACAAAACAAAAGCTCGACCAAGAGCGTCTAAATTTAAACTGCTATTGAGACGAAAAGTCACGGGTAAGTTATAGCTCGAGTTCCTGCCATCGATTTGCTCAAGTAACCAATGGCGTACTTGGCCATTTGAGAGCGGCCTTTGCAAACCTCGGCTCTCTGAAGCCGGCGACAGCAAGGGCATCGACAGACCTAAAGAGGAGGACAAATAAAGGGCCAAATCACAAACCCGAGGATGATCAAAGAAGTGTTTAAATTCCAGCCGCTGGCCAGTTGCCTGCCAAATACCGGTAATTAAGCGCATGATCAAAAGGGAATCAGCACCTCGGAAGGAAAAATAGTCTTCTCGTCCAATCTCGCTAGTACCCGTCAAACGCTCATACAACCGGCAAATCATGCTTTCTTCTGTCGTTTTAGGCGTGCTAAACACACGACTCTCTGACACGTCTGGCTCAGGTAGCGCCATTAAGTCAAGCTTGCCATTAACGTTTAATGGAAATACTGATAATTGAACAAAACGCAAGGGAATCATATGGGCTGGCAATCGTTTTTGTAATGCTTGCCTAATCGCACTTTCAGTTGGCAGCTGCGCTCCCTCAACTGCTATCCAATAAGCTATGATAATAGACTGCCCCTGCATAAGCCTAAGTTGAACAGTGACTTGGCTCATACCGAAACGCCCGATTAACTCACTTTCGATCTCGGCGAGCTCAATTCGAATACCCTTTATGTTCACCTGCCGATCAACTCTACCTACATAGCGTAACGAGCCGTCCCTATTCCACTGACCCAGGTCACCGGTGCGATACATTCTAGATCCCGGTTCATTAAATGGATTTGCGACGAAGCGAAAAGCTGTCTCGCCAGGACGGTGGTGGTATCCACGAGCTAAGCCCAAGCCAGCAATATAAATTTCACCAATCTGGTCTTCACCGACTGCGCTCAAACTTTCATCAAGAATGTAGATTTGCGTATGATCGATCGGGAAACCGATGCTTTCATAAGGCGGTTCCTTCTCATCATATTGAAGCATCGTGCTGTCACCACAACACTCTGTCATGCCGTAAAGATTGTAGAGTCTGCAGCGAGCAAAAGTCAGTCGCGCCGATCGTAGCTGATCACTTGAGAGATGCTCTCCACTGATGATAACGGTACCTTGACATTGACTTAAATGACTAGCCGAGAACTCGAATAATGGCAGAAGGCTTGGCACCAGATTAATACGGAAATTTTGATATTTCAGCATAAGCTGGCTAAGGGTAATCGGGTCTGAACGCTCTTTCTCTGACAGAAGGTGAACCGTTTTTCCCGCACATAATGGGGCTAGACACTCCGTACTGCCATCGACGAAAGCAATCGAGCTTCTAGACATGGCCACTTCGTCTGGAGCGAAAGGAATATCCCGCAAAATCCACTGCAACCGATTATGCAAGGCTGCATGAGTGCCTATGACAGCTTTGGGAGTTCCGCTTGAGCCCGACGTATAAATTAAATACGCAGCTTGCCCAGCAGTTATGGACTGCAAGTCGTCTGTATGCGCAACGTTTTGGCTGCGAGTGTCAACTGATCGCTTCCATATGTTCTCATCATCCAGCAAACAGGGCTTCGGCCATGACATAAGCGCTTGGCCATCATGTGAAGATACGAATTCATTTGCTTGGGCAAGACCATCATAAATCGGCTGCGTAGAGATCAAGCATCGCGCGCGACTATCGATGAGCATATATTGAATTCGCGCGGCTGGATGCGAAAGGTCGAGCGGTAGGTAGATCGCACCAGCCCTAAGTACAGCTAATATTGAAACGAGGGTTTCTGTCGAGCGATCTAAAGCAATTGCCACAACATCTTCGAGCATGATGCCAATGCTTTTCAAATGAACAGTTAATTTTCTCGAACGAAGCTCTAAATCTCTGTAA
>JBDNHM010000125.1:0-19057 GCA_041688825.1 Burkholderiaceae bacterium
CAGCAACAGCAGACACAGCAACAGCATACACAGCAGCAGCAGACACAGTAGCATTAGCAACAGCAACTATTGCATTACCATCATCGATTAAAAAAATAGGTGTAGTTGACGAGGTGCTTGACCATTCCGCACATGCTGTTTTATCTGTTCGTCAACAAACACAAGATGCCCAGGGGCAGTGGGTTGATATACTTGATGCCAAAGGTCGGGCTGTAACCACACTTATTCCATTTGTGGCTGCTCACGTTACCGCAGTTGACATCAAGGCGCGCACAATTCACACCAATTGGCCGCTAGACTTTTAAAGTTTTTTTGTATGCGATTACGCCATGCGCATTGACGTTTTAACGCTTTTCCCTGAAGCATTCACATTTTTACGTGGTGTAGGTGTAAGCGGTCGAGCACATTCTCAAAATCTTTGGTCATTGCACACTTGTAACCCTAGAAGTTTTGTCGTTGATCAACATCGTACCGTTGATGATCGCCCTTATGGCGGTGGCCCCGGTATGGTGATGATGGCCGAGCCGTTAATAAAAGCAATTGAATATACTCAGCATCAAAGACAATCACCAGCCCCAGTTATTTTATTGTCTCCTGCTGGGCGACGGTTTGACCAAGCTTGCGCACAGCAGTTGGCGACATCGCCAGGGGCTATTTTTATTTGTGGGCGCTATGAAGGGGTTGATCAACGTTTAATTGATCAAGCTGTTGATGAGCAATGGTCTTTGGGTGATTTTGTTTTGTCTGGTGGCGAACCCGCCGCTGTGGCAATGATTGACGCAGCCGTTCGTTTAATACCCGGCGTATTGGGTCACCATGAGTCGGCAAGTCAAGATTCGTTTCAGTCTACTTTGTCGGGCTTGCTTGATGCGCCGCATTACACGCGTCCTGAGGTATTAGAGGGAATTGCTGTACCTGAGGTGCTGCTGTCTGGCCATCACGCTAACATTGCCAATTGGCGACGACAGCAGTCTTTAGCACTTACTGCACGTGTTCGCCCTGATCTTATTTTGCAGGCAAGAAACCAAGGCTTACTGACTAAGGCTGATGAGCTATTTCTAAAGTCACTGCAACTTTAAATAACTCGTGAAACACGGGTTTGAAATGTCAACTATGCATTCATAATGAGCTGAGTCAAACGGTCTGGGCTTAGTGGAAGATGTCTTGCGCGTATGCCAATAGCATGCGCTAAGGCGTTTCCTATTGCAGCAGGTACAGGTCCGGCAGCAATTTCGCCCGCACCGAGGCTAGGTTGATCAGGTTGTTCAATTAAATGCAGTTCAATTTCTGGAACTTCATCAAAATTTAAAATCGGGTAAGTGTCCCAATCGTAAGTTGTTATGCCCGTATCATTCCATTGAACTTGTTCTTTCAAGGTCCAACTAATGGCTTGAATGATTCCACCTTCAATCTGGTTTTTTAGACCGTCTGGGTTAACAATTAAACCAACATCGACTGCAGCCCAAATTTTTTCAACCTGAATTTTTTCTGTCACGTTAATTAATGCGATTACGGCGCAATAGCCTGCGGTGTTTTTATAGCGACCAAACCCAATGCCTAAGCCTTGAGTTCCCTCTGCTAATGATTGGTTGTAATAATTTGAAGCTTGAACAACCTTATTGATTACAGCGATGGCGCGTTGATCTTTTAAATGATTGATTCTAAATTCAACCGGATCTACACCTGATTTTTCAGCAAGCTCATTCATGAACGATTCAATAGCAAAGATGTTCAGGTAGCTACCTAAGCTTCTCAATGCAGACGTTCTAAGAGGTGATTTTTCTATAAAGTGATAGTTAATTTTTTGTTGAACTAAATCATAAATTGCCACTGCATTACGATGTCCACCCCCAGTTGGTAAAGGCAGGTCTTGACTGATGGGCCTTGGCCACGCATCTTCAATTTGCCATGCACCTAACAGGTTGACGCCGGGTACAGATCCGGGCCTGTTTAAATGAGAGTGGCTCCAGATATCGACACTCCAATTAGAAATTTTATTGTTGGCGTCAACACCTGCATTCATTTCAATTAGACCGGCAGAGCCAAATGGCGAAGCGGTCATTTCATCTTCACGCATCCATTGAATGCGCACGCTAAGACCTGACTGAATGGCTATGAAAGCAGCATCAAAAGCGACATCATCAGCCCCGTTGTGACCGTAGCAACCTGAACCCGGTGCATGTATCACTTCAACTGCCGATTCGTCTAATTTAAAAGCTTGGGCTAATTGTGACCTAAGCGGGTAAATGCCTTGGGAATGTGACCAAACCGTTAACAGACCTTCTTGCATGATGGCTAATGCGCATGCTGGCCCGATTGAGGCATGGGCAAGGTAGGGGCGAGAAAAACGAGCTTGATGTGAATGCTGAGTTTGCGTTGGAGCGCCTTCATCAAAAACAATAGAAGACTCTGCAGGCATTGAAGTTAAGAGTTCTTCAATATCAAGATGAACGGGGAAATTTGCAGCTTCAAATTCGACAAAATTTCTCGCTTTTTTTAAAGCTTGAACAAGTTTGGCCTCGTTGTAGCCTAAGAGGGCTAAAAAACTACCAGAGTGAACAACCTGATCAACACCCTCAAGCTGTTCAATTTGAGCGCGATCAATATTAATGAGTTTTGATTCGCCTATTTGGCCACGTATGACGCGCCCATGAATCATATTTTTTAAAGTGAGATCTTGTATGAAAGCGTTACCAGATAATTTTTTGATAAGGTCTGTTCGTAATGTACTTTTACCAACGTAGTTAGTTTTTAACGGTAAGCTATCAACCCACTGAACGTCTTGGTTCAAGTTGACCATGTCAGCTAGATTCCAGTACGTGCATGTCTTTTGTGTCAAAGCGCTAGAAAAAACACCTGACTGCGTTTGAATTGAACCACTGGCAACCTGTAAATAATTTTCTGCGGCCTTCAGAAACATAAAGTGTGCAAAGCGACACGCAGATCTTAGCGCAGACCCCCCTTGATCAATAGACATACTGCCAGCCGTATGCATTTCATTCGGGCTTAAATGTGTGTCTGCTGTTACAAATCTTATCTGATCAAGATCAACACCTAAAGCATCTGCTGCGATTTGTTGCATGGCAATTTCAATACCCTGACCCAGTTCAACCTTTCCAGAATAAATACTGATAACGTCGGCTTTGTCTTTGTCGTCTGAATGTGCGAAGCTTAACCATTGCTTAAGTAGCGGATTATTTCGAACGCCGGAGGGTAGTGTTTGTGTATTCATTTAGCTTGTTTTCTGAAGTTCACGAATCGCCCTATGCGTCGCTTTAATAATGCGTGTGTGCGTACCACATCGACAAAGATGCCTGTTTAAGCACAGCATGATGGTATTTTGGTCTGGGTTATTGTTTTCTGTGAGCATTGAAATGACTGAAACCATGATGCCATTAATACAATAACCGCATTGGGCAGCTTGTTCGTCAAGAAAAGACTGTTGAACAATGCGTCCGACCTTTTCATGAATTAAATATTCAATGGTTTTGATGTTTTTATTTTCAGCTAAATAAAGGGGCGCATCACAAGATTGAACAGCTTTTCCGTCTAACAAAACCGTACATGCACCACAGTTTCCGCTGCCGCAGCCAAAACGTGTGCCTTTAAAATCAAGATCATTCCTAATGACGTATAAAAGAGGGGTGTTGGCATCAACCTCTAATGCACAAGGCTTACCATTAATTGTCAATGAGATGCTCATAGATTTCTTTAGTTATCTTTAAAAATAAAAAATTTAAGCGACTTGATATCATGACTTGCAAGCAAAATGTTAACTATTCAATTCAAAAATTCATGAATTCAACTCAAAACAAATAAATTAAAATAAAATATGAAATTGAATGATTTTCAAGATACTTTACTATACTTCATTGCTTATTTGAGGTCACTATGTTCTATAAATGTTCCCCAGGTTGTTCAGATCCTAAACATCGACATCAAGCGATGGTTGCGTCTGCTCACAAGTTTAGTGCGAAAAAAAGTCTAGAGAAAAAAGAGCCCTCTAAAACCAAGGCTGGAAAGAAATTTAAGGTGGTAGATGCACATTGTCACTATTTGAACCCTGAAGTGAACGCAAAGTATGCGTATTTAAAGCCTGGCATGCACGACGCGACGGCTGTCTTTGCAACAGAGCTGTCACGTTTGACTAACCAAAATCAAATTAAAGAGCGCAGTCTAAAATTTAGTAATGTCGCAGAACGTTTAAAAGATATGAACAAGATGGGCGTCGATGTTCAAGTCTTATCGCCTGCGCCTATTCAGTACTACTATTTTACTGAACCTGATGTGGGTGCCAAAGTTTCTCGAGATATTAATGAAAGTATTGCGCAAGTTGTGGCTGAAACCCCTGACCGATTTGTAGGTTTAGGTACAGTTCCTTTGCAAAATGTTGAGCTAGCTATTAAAGAGCTCGAATATGCCGTTAGCGAACTAGGTTTGCGAGGTGTTGAAATTTGTACCAATGTTAATGGCCTAAATTTAACTGACCCTAGTCTTGGGCTCGAAAAATTTTTTGCAAAAGCAACAGACTTGGGTGCTGTGGTTTTTCTTCACCCTATGGGCTTTAGTCAGGGCGAACGGTTAGTTGACCATTATTTTAATAATGTAATCGGCAACCCTTTTGATACATCTCTTGCGCTTGCACATTTAATTTTTGATGGGGTTCTCGCTCGGCACCCAAAACTTAAAATTTTGGCAGCTCACGGGGGTGGTTTTCTTGCAAGTTATTGGGCCCGAATGGATCATGCATGGAAAGCGCGGCCCGACGCCAGAACGATTATTAAGAAAAGACCCTCTTATTACCTTGAAAAGGTTTTTTTCGATACGATCACCCACGATTCACAAATACTGGGCAATCTTATCAACCGATATGGTGCGAATCGTTTTATGCTGGGTACGGACTATCCGTTTGATATGGGTGAAGACACACCGCGTCAACTGATAGCAGGCGTTACGAATTTGTCACAAGATGATAGAGATTTGATAGAAGGTTTAAATGCAATGAAACTTTTCAAAATCAAATAAATGAAACTTTTCAAAATCAAATAGTTACCAATCATTTAACATTAAATAACCTTTATTGAAGATTCAATATGAACTGGAATGCATTTACACCGGATGGTAACTTTACGATTGAAGGCAAATCAGAAGGCGCGTTAAGTGGGTTGACAGCTTCTGTAAAAGATTTATTTGATATTGCAGGTCATCAAACGGGTGCTGGAAACCCTCAATGGTTAAGTAGCCATTCTGTTCCTGATGAGCATGCTGAAATCGTCAAGCAGATGTTAGAGGCTGGCGTCAAAGTGATCGGTAAAACCATCACTGAAGAGTTGGCATACAGCTTGGTCGGTGAAAATATTCATTACGGCACACCTGTCAACCCACATAATCATGAATGTATTCCTGGTGGGTCTAGTTCAGGTGCTGCGGTTTCGGCTGCCGCAGGGTTATGTGATTTTGCTTTATGTACCGATACCGCAGGTTCAGTCAGGTTACCTGCCAGTTTTTGTGGCATTTGGGGTTTAAGGCCTTCTCATGGGGTGTTGAGTTCTGGTGGGGTTGTGCCGCTTGCGCCGAGTTTTGACACGCCTGGATGGGTTTCTAAAAGCCCTGACGTCATGTTACAAGTGGGTGAAGCGTTATTGCCCGCTGACCAGTTTACGCTTGATACCAAACAACTCACCTTAGCTCTTCCAGAAGACCTATGGGCAAGAGCGAGGCCAGAGTTTACTGATATTTTAGAACCCATATATCAAAAAATTTCCTCTTTCTTTTCAGCGACTGATTCAGCAAGTCTGTCTAACAATGAATTATTAGACTGGCAAAATGCATTTCGTATTGTTCAGGGTTTTGAGGCATGGCAGTCACATTGTGATTGGATCAATTTGGTGCAACCCAATTTTGGCACAGGCATCAAAGAACGCTTTCAATGGGCTTCAACAATAAATCAAAGTGAGGCAACCGTTGCAAAAGTTTCGATGTTAAGCAACGTAAAAAAAATTCATACATACTTAAACCATTCAGTTATTTGTATGCCAACTGTTTCATATTTGGCCCCTAGAAAAGGGCAGGCTAGTAGTGAGCAAGACCGAACTAATGCCCTTTGTTTGTTAAGTCTTTCATCTATGTCGGGTGTACCTCAAATTACGATGCCATTGGCCAATATTGATGGTAAAGCTTTGGGCCTTTCTTTAATGAGTCAACGTTATTCTGACAAGCAACTACTGAAGCTGGGTCAAGATATTTGGAAGAACTTAAATTAACTAGAATAAACTTGTAAAATTAATAAATATTATATTTAAAAGAAACTAATTGTGAAAGCAGCCAAAAAAATTGTAACAACCTTATCAAAAAAACGAGCTACTGCGGCTTTACCAAAATCGGTTAGCAGGACTTTAAAAGATCTACCAACCAAAAAAAAGTTGATTAAGACAACAGCAAAGAAGCTACCCGTTCAAAATAAAATTAAATCTGACTCAAATATTGGCCGCAGTATCAGAAGCTTAAGGCATATAAAGGGTTTCACGTTAAAAGATTTAGCTAACAAAACAAGTTGTTCTGAAAGTTTAATATCTAAAATTGAAAATGGTAAAGCTCAGCCGTCTCTTACGATGCTGCATCGAATCGTTCATAGCTTAGACATCACCATTACAGTTCTTTTTCAAGAGTCACAAGCCGATCGTGGTGTTGTAACGAGAGCCAGTGATCGGTCTACATTTACTATCGATAAACAAGGGTCTCGCCTTGAGCGACTGGTGCCGCCAAACTTAGGCCACTTACTTGAAGGCAATCTTCATATCTTGGCCCCCGGTGGTGGTAGCGAAGGTGTTTTAATGCACGAAGGCGAAGAGGTTGGCTACGTGCTTGAAGGTGAGCTTGAATTAAAGGTTGAAGGTGTACTTTACATTTTAAAATCAGGCGATTCTTTTGTTTATAGATCAGAATTACCACATAGTTATCGTAACTCAGGGAAAACACTTACTAAGGTGCTTTGGGTCAGCACGCCGCCTACTTTTTAAAGTTTTTACATTTTAGTAAATTAATTTTTAATTTACATTTTTGTTCTGTGCCACATAGGTATTTTGCTTATGTGGCACTTTTTTTTTCTTGGTTTTTTCCCAACATTTTCTTATAGGTGTATACAAAAATAATGTTTTATTTTCTATAAATGATTTTAAAAAACGATTATTTTTTTAACAAACATGTAAAAAATTTTCTGAACAACTTATATTTGTTGACAGCCATTTTCAATTGTATGTATGATAATTCAAGTTACTTGAAAGACTTTCAATTTATAGATTTAATGCTTAGGGGTTTGATGTATGTCTGAAGATAATTTGATCGAAAAGATCACTGATAACAAACTTTCTCACTATGAACCTTATGGTTGGCACCATTGGCCAGAACACCCATGGTTGTCATATCAATTTAGACGTGGCTTAGGTGAAACCCAAGAAGGTGGCGGCGCTGTCAGTGAAATCTTTCAAGCGGCTAGCAAGATGATTCCTGGTGACTATGAAAGTTGGCACAAAGAGTGGCTGCACATTGCCGACCGAAATATGAATAAGGCTTTAGATGAAGAAAAGCTTAATCATATTCGTACAGCGATGAATTGTTATTTACGAGCAGCCGACTATTACAGGCAGGCTGAATTTTTTTTAAAGCCAGATGATCTGCGTCGCTTACCTACTTTTGAAAAAATGGAAGCATGCACAAAAGGGTTTATTTCCAACCTTAATCCCGCCGGTGAAGCGGTTGAGATTCCTTATGAAAATGGTGTAAGTCTCTGTGCATATTTTGTTCGCGCACCCTTTCCGGTTAAGCGCCAGCCTGTATTAATTTGTATGGGCGGCTTAGATTCTATTAAAGATGAAATGTGGTTTATGCAAGCCCATGGTGCTTTGCAACGTGGCATATCGGTATTGATGATTGATGGGCCTGGTCAAGGTGGTACGTTACGAAGACACCACGTTCCTAATCGTGTCGATACTGAAGTACCAATTGGTCGTTGTATTGATTGGTTAGAAAAGCGTGACGATGTTGATGCAAGCCGAATTGCAATTTCTGGTTCAAGTCTGGGTGGTTATTACGCTGCCCGAGCAGGTTGCTATGAGCCTCGCCTTGCAGCATGTATTGCACATGGTGCAATTTGGGCTATTACAGATTTATGGGGTAATGCGTCTGAAGATCATGGCTTAGCTGAACATATTAAATGGGTGTTTGGTAAGCCAACCATGAAAGCATCAATGGAAAAAGCCCGAGACTTTACGCTTGAAGGGCATTTAGAAAATATGAAGTGCCCATTCCTTGTCATGCATGGTGGTCATGATGTATTGACAGTTTCACAAGCAAAGAAAGTTTATGACTACGGCAAATCTAAGGGTATTGACGTAACTTTAAGGTTGCTGTCTGAAGAAGAGACGGGTGCAGAACACTGTCAACATGATAATCCAACGATTGGCCAAGAAATATTGGCAGATTGGTTGGCTGATCGGTTTGGAATAAACCAAAAAGAATTGTTACTTACTTCACATAACCCTTTAATTTGAGAACAGTATGAATCTCGGCGTAGACAAAGTTAAAGCAGCTGCCATTGCGATTGATTTTCATCGCGGCCATATGGATCTTTCTGTTGCAACAATGCCTGTTAAGACACAAGCCCAAGCCGATAAAGTGTTGACAAGCGCTAGTCGTTTATTCAATTGGTGTCGTCAGCAAGATATACCGGTCATTCATTTGATGACTTCTTATCGTGATGTCGCTGAGATTCGCTCAAACCCTTTTTGGCGAACCCGTGCTGACGACCTCAATGCAACGCGAAAAAATGTTGAGCGTCACAATATTGAGGGGTCTCCGGGGTGCGACATCATGCCCCAAGTGATTGACCGTGATCGCGATTGGGTGATTGATACTAAAAAACGCTACGACTGTTTTGTTGGGTCTGATTTAGACTTTACTTTAAAAGCACATGGCATAAACACGTTGATAATCACCGGTGTAAATACAAACAGTTGCGTATTATCAACAGTTGCTGCTGCCTGTTCGCGTGATTATTCGGTCATTGTTCCAAGTGATTGTGTTGACACGATGGACGACCCAAGCTTGCATGATGCCGCTTTACTTTGTATTCGAACAGCGCTTGGGTTTGTGATGACCACCGATGAGATTATGTTGATACCTGAGTTGAAATCAAAATGAGTCTACAACCCTCTAGAGCAAAAGAAAAGATTCAAGCAAACCTACCGGTTCTTGCAATTAACCCTTTTGCGGGAGGGTTTGACATCGCTGAGCTCGTTGCTAAGCAAGGTGTAGATATTTTATTTATAGACTGTGAACGTGCGGGTATCGCAATTGAAACAGTTGGCCCGATGACACGAGCAGCGCAATACCACGGCGCGGCTGCAGTTGTTCGTAGTAAGAGTAGGCAGGTTGAAGATTGGGTCAGCATTCTTGATAGGGGGGTAGACGGTTTAGTTATTCCTCGCGTTGAAACAGCACAAGAAGCCCGTATTATTTTAGAAACAGTTCAATATGCAACGGGTGCAAGATCTAAAAATATCATTATTATTCCTCAAATTGAATCTGAATTAGGTATGAAGAATTTGGAATCAATACTTGAGGTTAAGGGTTTTGATTTATTTTTAATAGGTCCTTATGACTTATCTCACAGCATGGGTTTTGGGGGTGACATTAATGTACCTGAAGTTCAAAACGCGCTTGACTACATTGCAAAAACGATTTTAAAGCACGGTGAAAAGTTTGGTCTGCCCATCACGCTAGCCAATGCCAAAGCGTGGCAAGCGAAAGGTGCGATATTTAACTTTCATAGCTTAGAGGCTTTAATAAAGCCGAGTTTAGAATTAATTAAAAAGGAAATCGGATGCTAAACGTTAAAGAACACAAGCTTATAAAAGTTGTTTTAGAAGGGCACACGCCAACACACAGTTTGACAGAAGTGCGTGTTCGTGGGCATTCATTTGTTATTGACGAACCCCCTTATCGCCATGGTACCGATGTTGGCCCAACACCCCTTGAAACACTTCTGGGTGCTCTTGTTGCGTGTACTAACGTAATTTCTTGTCGTATTGCCTCTGAAATGAAGATTGAATTCAAAGTAGACAAAATTGATGTGATTGGTCATTTAGACCATCGTGGTATTGATCGAGTTGCTGATGTGCCAGTTCCTTTTCCCACTATTGAACTGAATGTAAAAGTGACAACTTCTGGTACAGAAGAAGATATGGTTCGTTTACGAGCAGACATGAATTTACGATGCCCTATGTCAGTTATTTTAAGGCAAGCAGGTAGCAATATTATTGAAACCTGGGTTGTTAATAACAAAATATAATTTTTTTTTGGAGCAATCATGACTATGATTCCACGCGAACGTGTTCCTTACAGTGCAATAGTTGATCGACCAAAATTAAAGCTTCCAAACAACGGAAAAATTATCGTTTGGACTATCGTTAATTTAGAAGTTTGGGACATCAGCAAGCCGATGGCTCGCCAGGTCATTCCTGCGCCAACCGGCGCGGTTTTACTACCCGATGTACCAAATTGGAGTTGGCACGAATACGGTATGCGCGTTGGGTTTTGGCGTTTTCACGAAATGTATGAAAGGCTTGGTATTAAGCCTACGCTTTCTATTAATGCGCGCGTGTGTGAAGATTACCCACGTGTTGCACAAGCCTGCTTAGATGCGGGTTGGGAATTCATGGGCCACAGCTATCAGCAGGGGCCTATTCATTTAGAACCAGATCAACCGGCGATGATTAAACGCACGCTTGATGTTATTGAAAACTTTACAGGTAAAAGGCCTATCGGTTGGCTTGGACCTGGCCTGACCCAAACGTATGAAACACCTGATCATCTGGCTGCGGCGGGTATTAAATACATAGGCGATTGGGTTTACGATGAAGAGCCTACAGAAATTCAAACAGAAAATGGCCCATTAATCACATTACCCTATACCGTTGAAAACAATGATATTCCTATGATGGCTGTGCAGCATCACGAGGCATCGTACTGGACTCAAAAATGCATAGACACATTTGATCGTCTGTATGAAGAAGGTTCAGACCGCCCACGCGTAATGGCTATTGCTATTCACCCTTATATTTCTGGTCAACCGTTTCGTATTAAGTATCTTGAAGAAGTATACAAACACATGAGCAAATTTGAAGGTGTTATGCACTGGAATGGTGAACAAATTTTAGACTGGTATCAATCGGCTCGTAAGACCGCGAAATGAATAACTATGTTTTGAATCCTCCTGCTATCGTAACGATTCCTGTTGCGTTAACAGATGCACTTTTTCCGGTTCGTAGAATTTATTGCGTGGGTCGCAATTATTTAGAACATATTCGCGAAATGAAAGAGTCTGATGAGCGCGACCCGCCTTTTTTCTTTCAAAAACCTAGAGACTCAATTGTTTTAAACGGTGAAGTATTACCTTATCCACCAGAAACAAATGATTTTCAGTTCGAGGTTGAGCTGGTCGTTGCAATAGGTCAAGCGGGTCGCCGAATCACCAAGCAAGCAGCGTTAGATCATATTTTTGGTTATGCGGTGGGTTTAGATATGACCCGTCGTGACAGGCAACGCGAATCAGGTAAAAAGGGTTTGCCCTGGGAAATTGGTAAAAGTTTTGATGGGTCAGCCCCCTGTGGCATGTTGCATACTGTAAAAGAAGTGGGCCACATTTCAACGGGTCAAATTTTCATTTCTCTTAACGGTGAAACGAAGCAAGATTCATTAATTGAAAAAATGATTTGGAATGTGCCAGAGGTTGTTAGTAACTTATCTCATATTTATGATTTAGTAGAAGGTGATTTGATTTATACCGGAACACCGGCTGGCGTTGCCCCTGTTTTGCCTGGTGATAAATTGCTGTGTAAGGTTGCTGGTTTGAGTGCTCTTGAAATTTCGATTGGCGAAAAGAGATAAATGATGAAACCGCTTGAAAGAATTCAATACTTACCTATAAACAAACGTAAACCGCTGAAATTACCTGACGGTGCACGAATGGTAGTTTGGACAATCGTCAACATTGAAGAATGGGATATTGATCAAACCATGCCACGAACTGTGTTGACCCCGCCTGCGGGTGGGTCACCGATGCCAGATATACCCAATTGGGCATGGCACGAGTACGGTAATCGTGTGGGCTTTTGGCGCATGCTCAATGTTTTAGATGAGCTTGAAATTAAGGCTGTGTTGGCCATTAATGGTTCTGCAATTAAAGCGTATGAACCGATTGCACAAGCTGCACTCGACCGTGGTTGGGAATTTATGGGTCATGGTTATACCCAACGAAATATGCAGAAAGTCGAGAATGAACAAGAAGATATTGTCAAAACGTCTGAGGCAATTAAAAATTTTACAGGTAAGGCACCACGCGGATGGCTAGGGCCCGGTTTAACTGAAACGTGGAATACCCCTGATTTATTATCTAAAAATGGTTACGAATATCTTTGTGATTGGGTGTTAGACGATCAACCTGTATATTTAAAAACGACTCACGAACCCATCATTAACATACCGTACACGCAAGAATGTAACGACGTAGCAATGATGTTGATACAGCATCACACCGCGTCTGAATACTATCGTCGAGGTATTGATCAATTTGAACAAATTTATGATGATTCAAAAGACTCTGCGCGTGTAATGGCTTTGGTTGTTCACCCCTACATAATGGGTGCGCCACATCGACTCAAGTATTACAAACAAGTATTAGCAGAAATACGAAATAAAAAAGATGTTTTGTTTTGGACAGGTGAGCAAATCATTGATTGGTTCATTAAAGAAAATGCAAAGTAATTTGAGAAACTAACTATTTTGTCTTAGAAGGTACAAATACCGTGTCGATGACTATTTTTCAGCTTTTAAATAGTGCAACATTTGCTGCTTTGCTTTTTGTTGTGGCAAGTGGTTTCACCTTGATTTTTGGTCTGATGCGTATTGTAAATTTAGCGCATGGTGCGCTGTATCTTTTTGGTGGTTACCTCGGCTTAACGATTGCGATGCTGGGTGGAAATTTTTACGTTGCTGCTATTGGTGCGGCAATCGGTGTAGCGTTAATGGGTTTAATCATTGATTTGGGTTTATTACGTTTCGTAAGAGGTAATGAACTGAGACAAGTGTTGCTGACGCTAGGTGTTGCATTTGTTTTAAATGATTTAGCACTTGTACTGTGGGGGGGGGACACCTACAGCATTCCTGTGCCCTCGTATCTTGACGGCCCGTTTTCAATAGGCGATGTAACTTACCCAAAATATCGATTTTTTGTTTTATTCGTTGGAATTTTAATTTTTATTGCGCTCTGGTTATTAATGGCTAAAACAAAACTGGGCGCATTAATCAGAGCGGGTGTTGACGACTCAGAGACTGTCTCTGCTATGGGTGTTGATATACGTAAGATTTTTATTTATACCTTTATGTTGGGTGCTGCTTTAGCTGGTTTGGGGGGCGTCATGGGTGGTGCATTCTTAACGCTATACCCAACAGCTGATTCAGAAATTTTAGTTTTTAGTTTGGCTGTAGTGATTATTGGTGGTCGGGGTAGTTTAGTAGGTGCTGCAGTGGGAAGCGTGTTGGTTGCAACGCTGGCTAACTTCGGTCAAGTGTGGTTTCCTGAACTGGCTTATTTTGTTATTTTTGGACCCATGGCTGTTTTATTAGCATTTCGACCACTTGGTTTGTTTGGAAAGGCGACTTAAATGCAAACACTTAAAACTAAATATTCTTTGTACATTCTAGTGATTTCGCTCGCATTAATAGCAATGATTCCCTTTCTGTTTCCTGGTTATAAAACGAGTATTGCAACTGAAATTTTGATCTTTGCCATTCTGGCGATGTCTATTGATATTCTTGCTGGCTACACAGGTCGAACCCCCTTATGTCATGGCGCAATTTTTGGTGTGGCAACTTATGTCATGCTTTATTACGTCACAGAAATGGGTGGCTCACCATGGGTAGGCATTCTACTTGCAGTCACGACCTCAGTTTTGGTAGCCGCTATATTTGCTCTTCTTGCGATTCGAACATCGGGTGTTTACTTTATTTTGTTAACGCTTGCGCTCGGTATGATCGTGTGGGGTGTTTGTTTACGATGGACATCAGTTACGGGTGGTGAAAACGGCTTGCGCGGCAGCGTGTCACCATTATGGCTACAAGACAAAGTAAATCTTTATTATTTTATTGCATGCTGTTTTGTTGTCTTAGTGTGGATGATGTGGCGGTTTGTAAATTCACCATTTGGTCTGACATTAAAAGGCATTCGCGATAGTGAGTCTCGCATGAGAACCCTTGGCTATAACGTTCCCTTACACTTATTTTTAGGCTTCGTCGTTTCTGGTTTTTTTGCTGGCGTAGCTGGCGCACTTTATGCATTTTTCAACAGTTTTGTCAGCCCATCGACAGTGGCACTCGCTCAATCTACAGAAGGTTTATTGATGGCTATTGTGGGTGGCGCAGGTACGTTGTTTGGTGGCATTATTGGTGCAATATTAGTCATTACTTTAGAGAACGTTGTTAGTTTATATACCGATCGCTGGCAAATGGTAATGGGTTTTATGTTTATTTTTATGATGATTTTTGCACCTTCTGGTGTTTTAGGAGCCATTCGAAATTTAATTAAATCAAGATAGTAATTCTTGGTGTTGATCAATTCCGAATGGTAAGCATGTTGTAGCAATAATTAATTTCATTTGATTAACTATAAGTACGCATTAAATTAATTAGTGTGCGGTTGAATGTCATGTTTTTCATCTTTGTCTTAAACCTTAAAAGGGGTTCACTATGGATCGTCGAAACTTTATAAAGACTGTTGGAGCAGCGGCAACAGTATCAACAGTCGTAACAGGACCATGGATAAGCAATGCTATGGCACAAACCGGGCCTATTCGTATCGGTTTAATTTCACCCTTGACTGGGGTGCTGGCTGCTGGCGGTAAAGAATTAGTAGAGGGTTTTGAACTTTACTGGAAACAAAATGGTTTGACTATTGCAGGTCGACAAATTGAAATCGTTGTCGAAGACGACGCTTCAAACCCTGACACCGCATTACAAAAAGCGCGACGTTTAGTTGAGCAGCGTAAAGTTGATTTCATGGTCGGAAGTGTATTGGCGAATACAGGCTTAGCCATTGCGGAATATGCAAAGACAAGTGGTACACCATACTTTATTCCTATTGTGGCAGCTGATGATCTAACTCAACGCAAGCGCATACCCAATGTTGTTCGTGTTGCGGGTTACTCGGCTAGTCAAATGCCACGCCCATTGGCTGATTTTGCTTACAAAGTTAAGAATATTCGTAAAGTCGTGACCATATCTCAAGATTACACATTTGGTCATGAGCAATGTGGCGGTTTCAGTCAAACGTTTACCGAGTTAGGTGGAAAGATCGTTCAACAATTTTGGCATCCTTTAAATACATCTGATTTCAGCCCATATTTGGCACAAATTAAAAACTCAGGTGCTGATGCTGTTTTTGCGATGGAAACGGGTGCTGATGCCAACCGCTTTATTAAGCAATATTCAAATTTTGGGCTGCAGGGAAGTCTGCCTATGTTTGGTGCTATGAACTTAACAGACCAATCTGTTATTCGTACATTAGGTAAAGAAGCTGCCGGCATTTACTCATCAGCTCACTTTGCTGAAGGCTCATCGAATGCTGCTACGGTTCGTTTTGTAGAAGAGTATCAAGCCGCTTATAAAAAACTTCCTTCGCTTTATGGTTTTGCAGCATACTCGTGTGCAATGTGGATAGCTGAAGCCTTAAAACTAGCTAACGGTAATGTTTCTGATTCAGCCGCTTTCTTAAAAATTATTAATTCGATTGAATTGACTAAGTCACCATTAGGTCGCCCTGTACGTTTAGATAATTACGGCAACCCAATTTATGACGTGTTTATTCGTGAAACGCAAGTTCGACCTGATGGCAAAGTATGGAATGTACCAATCGAAGTATATGCGGGTGTTTCACAGTTTTTTAACTATGATCCTGAAACATATTTAAAACAACCTTCATATAGCCGCGATTTTCAAGGTATTAAAGCTTCTTGATTTTTAGAATCTTTTTTTGCCTTTTATGAAAACAAACCAGGGCGTCTTTTTCGCCCTGGTTTAAAGGATTTTTTGTGACTGAGTCGATTCTTACTCTTAAAGACGTGAGTGTTACATTCGGGTCTTTGCGCGCTGTTAATAGCGTAAATCTTAATGTTCCCGCTGGCCAACGCCGTGCCATTATTGGCCCAAATGGTGCGGGTAAAACAACGTTGTTTAATGCAATTGCAGGTGTAGTGCCCATATCAAGTGGAACGATCTTATTCGACAACACCGACATGACACGTTTCGCAACAAGTAAGCGCGCAAGTCTTGGTATTGCTAGAACTTTTCAAATTACCAACCTATTCCCCCAGCTTTCAGTTGAAGAAAATGTTCGTTTGGCTGTTCGCGGGTTATCTTCAAAGAAATACTCATTGTTTGGTAATGGTCAACCGACGGCTTCAGAGCAAGAGTTAATAGACATTGCCTTGGTAAATTCACAACTGATTAGTAAGCGAAGTATCGAAACAAAAACCTTGTCTTATGGTGAGCAACGCCAACTTGAAATGGCAATGGCTCTGGTGCAAAGACCAAAGTTACTTTTGCTTGATGAACCTGCTGCGGGCCTATCACCTGCAGAGCGCGTCAACATGGCTGACGTTATTGATGCATTACCCAGAGATTTAACGTTGATATTAATTGAACATGATATGGACTTAGCCCTTGGTCTTGTTGATTATGTAACGTGCCTTCATTTTGGCGGCGTATTAACTGAAGGAACGCCCGCACAAATTAGAGTAGACAGTCAAGTCGAAGAGGTTTATTTAGGAAAACCACGCCATGTTGGAAATTAAAGATCTAAATAGTTATTACGGCGATGCCCATATTCTGCGTGGGGTAAATATGGTTATACCTAAAGGCAAGGTCGTGGCTTTGCTGGGCAGAAACGGCATGGGTAAAACAACACTTATTCGCTCTATTATGGGTCTTGCCCCACCCCGTATTGCCAAGGGCAGTATCAAATATAACGGCGAAGAGTTGGTAAATCTGCAACCACACGAAATCGCACGTAAACGTATTGGTTATGTTCCACAAGGAAGGCGTCTTTTTCAATCTTTGACCGTTGCAGAGCATTTGACCGTTTTTGCCTCTGCAAGACCAAGCTCACCCTGGAGCGTGCAGCGTATTTACGATATCTTCCCGCGTTTATCAGAACGAAAAACCAATTTAGGTACGCAACTTTCTGGCGGAGAAAGGCAGATGTTAGCTGTTGCTCGCGCACTGATGACAGACCCTGAGTTGATACTAATGGACGAACCAACTGAAGGTTTGGCCCCTGTTATGGTTCAACTTCTTGAAGAAATTATCGCCGGTTTAGCTGTAACAGGGTTAGGCATTTTATTAGTTGAACAAAATTTATATAGCGCATTGTCTGTTGCAAATGAAGTGTATTTAATGGAAACAGGTTTAATTGTGCATCATTGCCAAGCTGATGAGTTAATGAACGATAAAGAAACCATGCAGCGCTTTCTGGGTGTTCGTTAAATTTTATTATGACAACAGATTATTTAGATCAAATGAATTTGTGTGAGGCAGCCCAAGCTGTCGCTCAGGGTGAGGTCAGTTCACAGCAACTCACTGAGTACGCTATTAATAGACTCAAAGAAATTGGTCCTAAATTAAATTGTGTTGTTTCCATTCACGAAGAAAAGGCGCTAGATTCTGCATATGAAGCAGATAAAGCGCGGTCTTTAGGTAAACCGCTTGGTCCCCTGCATGGTGTTCCCTTAGCGCATAAAGAACTCTTCTATCGTCAAGGCATTGTTTCAAATGATGGTTCAATTATTTCTAAAGGTTTTATTCCAACTGAAACATCGACAGCGTTAACGCGGCTCGACCAGGCGGGTGCCATTGATGTTGGACAGCTGCATATGGCTGAGTTTGCAATGAGCCCAACAGGTTTTAATTTGCATTATGGCCATGTTAAAAACCCTTGGAATGTAGATTACTGCCCGGGCGGTTCATCTAGCGGTTCTGGTGCAGCAGTCGCTGCAAGATTAGTGTTTGGTTCATTGGGTACCGATACCGGTGGTTCGATCAGGCACCCGGCAGCAATGTGTGGTGTTACAGGTATTAAGCCTACTTGGTCAAGAGTAAGTAGTTATGGTGTTATGCCTTTGTCAGTTTCACTCGATTGTGCTGGCCCAATAGCCAGAACAGCGCGTGATTGTGCAAGGCTTCTGAGTATTATTGCGGGTTTTGATTCGAATGATTTAACCAGCTCAACTTTACCTGTTCCTCGTTATGAAGATTTTTTAACAGGTCAGTTAAAAGGTGTAAAAATTGCTGTGCCGGGTGGGTACTATGAACAAAATCAAGATGAAGGCGTTGCCCAAGCCTTAAAAATTGCATTAGACACCTTTAAAAATGCAGGGGCTCAGGTTATTCATACTCAGCCACCTGACATTGATTTCATAAATCGTATGATGGGAATTGTCTTAACGGTAGAGGCTGCTGCGCATCATCAAGCCTGGATTCGTGAAAGGTCTGAAGATTATGCCCCACAAGTATTAGCCCGATTTAAACCTGGCTTTGAACATTCTGGTATTCAATATTTTGATGCCATTTCTTTAAGATCAAAGTTAACAAATGAATGGCTTAAATCAGTTCTAGGTGATGCAGATGTGGCGTTTATGCCAACCATTCCTGTATCTGTTCCCAGTATTGCAGAAACCACAGAAGGCGATTGGGGTGAAATATCTAAAAAGATAAGCGTTATAACTCACTGTAACCGGGGCATAAATTATCTGGGCTTGCCAGCTATTAGTACACCCGCAGGTTTTTCTCATGACATGCCAGTCGCATTTCAATTGGTTGGCCGTCATTTTGATGAAGCAAAGCTTTTAATGATTTCTGATGCTTACCAAAAGCTAACTGATTGGCATACGCGATTTCCTTTAATACTGAGTAATAATGTAAATTGAAAAAATTGAAAAAATTGAAAAAA
>JBDNHM010000126.1:0-1754 GCA_041688825.1 Burkholderiaceae bacterium
TACACGGGGGCGACGCATTGGGGCACCAGCCGAGCAGCAGGAAGGTATTCTGCGGCAATTATTATCGATGCCATTAAAAGACATCACCCGCCCCCGTGTTGAAAAATGGTTTAACAAAGAATTGACACGGCGCCCCCGTCGGGCAACATTGGCCTTAACCGTTTTAGGTGCCTTTTTTAATTGGTGCAAGACACATCATAAATATTCTGCTGAGGTTGAGGGCAACCCATGCCAAGATTTAAAGAAAAGATTACAAGCACCCACTGAAAAAAAAGACGTACTTCAGCGTGAACAATTGGCGCTATGGTTCGAGTACGTAAAAAAAATAAACAACCCCATTACGGCGGCATTTTTACAGTGTCTATTGTTGACAGGCGCGCGACGCAACGAACTGGCTAAACTCAAATGGGCTGATGTTGATTTTGAATGGGCCACCCTACACTTGCACGACAAGGTAGACGCGGCAGGCCGCACCATACCGGCGCCACCCTACGTTTTAAGCCTGTTAGCCGATTTAAAAAGACGAGACACCGTTAAGGTGGTGGGCATTAAAGGCGCCCCCGTAGCACCCGTTAAACCTTCAGTATGGGTATTCGCAAGTGAATTTTCTGCGTCGGGATACTTAGCAGAGCCAAGGCACCCGCACAATCAGGCAGTAAGTGCGGCAGGTCTACCCCCTATGACAATTAACGGCCTGCGACGGAGTTTTAAAACCCTGAGTGAATGGGTGGAGTGCCCTATAGGTGTTGTCGCACAAGTTATGGGCCACAAACCAAGTGCGACTGCTGAACGGCACTACACCCGTAGAGAAGTCGGCCTGCTGAGAATTTGGCACAACAAGATAGAAGAATTTATTTTGACCGAAGCGAATATTGAGCAACCCAAAGCCAAGGTGGGCGCCAACCCATTACGTGCCATGGGCGGCACCGCCACCATTGACGGTACCAAATAATTTATATTCATGATGTAATGATTTAGGCCGCGTCTAGCTCGACGGAGTGAACTCAAGGCACCTTCACCTTGACCGACGCGGCACTTAACACTGAAGGCACTTGAAGGCGTGCAAGCAATGATTGAACCGATGGATGACCCAAATTTAGACAATAGGCCTTTTAGCCGATACCATTTAAGTGGAAAAAAATTCTTGAAATGGGCTGAGTCTAAAGATTATGAATTGCCAGCGACAGACCCACCATTATCAAATGAAGTGCCGTTTCAAGTTGAATGGTTTTTGGCTGAAATGATGCGCTCAACAAGTAAAAACCTTACGGGGCGAAGGATACTTAATCGGGCAAAAAGTATTTTACAAAAAGATGAAGAAAAAATTCTTGAAGGTTTAAACCCATTAGGTAAATTTTTTCTAGGTAGTTTGAAACATGACGAAGGTTTTCCCGAGAATCGAGCACCATTAGCCGAGTTTTTCTTGGGTAGCCAAATAAGCACATATTGGCGCAATTTAATAAGTGATGCCGTTGATTCAGGTGACTTGACGTTGCTTGATTATCCAACCTTAAAACCTATTACTGAAAAGCAAAAAAACGAAGTCCTTGGCAGAACATTTGAACTAGTGGCCACCACCGCAACCAAGCCCAACAATAAAGGCAGTGAAAAGCTTTGGACTGATGAGCGAATAACTGAAGCTATCAATATGCGCGATAGTCTTAAAGCAAGGGGAGCCACTGCTCACACAAAACAAACCGCCGATTATTTTGGCGTTTCAGTTGCTCGGTTAAACACAATAATTAAAGAGTACA
>JBDNHM010000127.1:0-1039 GCA_041688825.1 Burkholderiaceae bacterium
ATTTTTAATAGTCTGGCCTGCTTTAAAGGGCTGGGGAAAGTTACACCAAATTGCCGCCCCCAACGCTTTCGTTAAAGCGGCTAAACAGGAAGCATAAATATGATATCAACTTCAAACTCTACTTTTTTATCTGCCGTTGAACCAACTGTTCAACCCAAGGTTCAAGCATTTCGCTTTGGCTCTTCGCCCGATTTTGAAACGTGTTTAACGATTCAAAAAACACCCTTAAAAAATGAGCTTTTCGAACTCAAGTTTGAAACAACGTTTGCAAAAGCAAAAAACCCACAAGGTCGTCAAGTAAAGGCACAATTCTTTTTTAGTCAAAACGAGCTTATTGAATTGAGTCAGCACATTCAAAATGCAATCAACGATCAGTCTTTACAGTTGATTTCATCAAAAACCGGTTGACGATTTAAAACTTATCTAATTTATAACTATCTGTTGCGTCTGGTGATACAGCAACCTGCCAATAATGGTGTTCCTACTCATTTTTTATGGAACTCACATGAATAAGCTTGGTTTATCTGCTGCCGCAGCAATCGCTTTAAGTTTGGTAGGCTTGCATACTGCTCATGCCCAAAACGCCCGTCAATCTTTTGAAGGCTTTTATGGTCAGCTGGGTATTGGTTATGAAAATGTTAGCCCGAGTTTGACGAATTCAGGTGTCAGCGTGCCTGGGGGTTTCTTTCCTTACAGTACCAATTTTCAAAGTACAAATAGCTTTGCAGGTACTATTACCGCCGGCTATATGTTTCCGGTGTCAAAAAGTTTTTTACTGGGTTTAGGGGCTGAGTTTTCACCGTTTGAAAGTGAAACGTCTAACTACACTATCAATATTGCCGGTATTGGTTCTGCACAGGGTTCATACAAAAAACAAAACTCATACAACCTCTTTTTATCGGCTGCTACGCCCATCAACGATACGGGTCTTTTGTATGGCAAAGTGGGTTACACCGGCGCAACGATAAAAGCATCACTGGCAGGTAGTTCTGACAGCCAAACCTATGGGGGTTACTCATTAGGTTTAGGGTACAAACAA
>JBDNHM010000128.1:0-7761 GCA_041688825.1 Burkholderiaceae bacterium
ATTCCTTTAAGGAAATATACATAGAATGATTGATGATTGGCTTTAATTAGCCAAATCATTCATTCAGGCATTGGGTTGTTAGAACGATACGGAATGATACGGAACGATACGGAATGATTCTAAGGTTGTTAGAGAAACACACACACCACAAGCAGGGCTAAAGAGAAGGAGGGCGAAGCAATGACGATTGACTTTATATGGCGAGTACTGACCGACTGGCACTTGTTGGGTTTGAAACTAAAAACAAATCGAGACACACCACAGCAACCATGGAACACAATTTCCCGCGCGTGACCATTTGAAGACTAAGGATTAAAAATTATGCGATACCAAATTCCAATTGAGACTAGAAACTCACAAAACATCCGGGTTCGTGTCAAGCTTACCGAACTACCCGAAAAGCTTCAGTGCAGAATACCCGTTGCAGAATGGCTAGACAACCCCCAAGCGTTTGATCGGCTAAAATTTATTTCTGAGACGGAGTCGTTTATTCAAACGGCTTATGGCTTAGGGCGCGAATAATGCCGACACTTGAGATAATCATAATTAAATTCAGCACGAAAGTTCGGTAATCATTAGAGGGCGTTTTTTTGAATTTTTTTCCACCCAGATGAAGCCCAATTAGCATTGCCAACCCTAATACACATAACCACACCCAAGATTCTGTTGACCAGACTGATGATGATTGACCCGAAATCATGCTGATCACGCTGAGGCAAATAAGTGTGTAGACACCAGAAAACAGCAACATATAAACCATGGTTGCTCTTAACGTTTTAGGTGCTAAACCCGTGGCTGACATTACCATAGCGCCCACCACACCGCCACTGGCTGAGATGCCACTAAAGATACCCATCAAGGCGCCACATATAAAACGAGTTGCAAACGTATCGGGCCAATGCGAACGAATTGAGAATCGCACCCCTAATGCACCGACAAACAAAAGAATTGATACGGTCAGTTTTAAAGTTGCCTCTGGTAGCCAAACCAGCATCATCGCACCTAAGGGTAGTGTGATCAAACTCCCTGATATAGAGTTTTTAAGCCATTTTTGATCTAAATTGATGAAGGCCTCACGCCAAACAAAAACAGTCACTAAAATTTCAAGCACAAAAACAACGGGCACAATGGTTTCAGGGCTCGTGAACCATACCAACCCTGCTACGCAAATAACTGAAAAACCAAACCCTGCAAAACCTCTTACCCACCCGGCAAAGACACCCACGATTGCACCCCACGCAATTAGAGCGAATGTCACGCCACCTATCATCGAGCTATATCAGGTAGCAAAGCAAGTGAAATAGACGGAACAAAAGCAATAAACAACCATGCCACCATCAACCCAGCCATGTAATAGATTGCAAACCGAACGAGTTTTGAATAGGGAATACCAGTTGTACCACTTGCAACAAAAAGATTTAAGCCAAATGGTGGTGTAATAAAACCAATCGCCGCACCCACCAAGAAAATGACCGAAAAGTGAACGGGGTCAACGCCATGCGCCATAGCGATTGGTGCGAGTATGGGCGCAAAAATAACCGTTACAGGCAAGCTTTCAAGAATACAACCTGCCATTAAAACGATAGCCATACAAATGAGCAAAACAATTATTTCACTATCGCCAAACCAAGCAACAAAAGAGGCCACCGCATCAGCTGCGCCCAGTAGACCGAACACTTGTTGCATGACAATTGAAATAGCAATCATGGGTGCCAACATACCAGTTAACTGACCCGACCTTAATAAAATATCAGGTAAATTGCGCCACTTTATTTCACGTGTGATCATCAGCCCAGCGGCCAAACAAAAACCAACCGTAATGGCCGCCGCTTCAGTTGGTGAAAAGGTACCTGAGTAAATACCATAGATAACAATAAATATCGCAAAAAAACCGAGATACCCTTGACGCGCAGTTAAACCAACTCGACGCCATGATAAAGGTGAAACAGAGCCCCATCCGTTTCTTCGACTCATCCACCAACACACCATTTGCATCGAAAAGACCATTAAAATACCAGGCAAAATACCTGCTACAAATAGATCTGAAATCGACAGGTTCATCAAGAACCCATACACAATAAAGATAATCGAAGGTGGAATAATGATGCCAACAGTACCACCCGCAGCAGCTGTCGCAGCCGCGAAGCGTGGGTCATAACCATCTTTAACCAAAAGCGGATGCATAATGCCTCCAATGGTTGCCGTGGTTGCAGAATTTGAGCCAGAAATCGCTGCGAACAAACCACAAGAGCCAATCGTGGCTAGGCCTAGACCACCCCGCATCCAACTCAAACACGCGTGCGCAAAATCAGCCAGCCGCCTGGCTATACCCGCAGCGGCAATCAAATCACCCGTTAGAATAAACAAGGGTAATGACAACAAACCAAAAAAGTTTAAGCCCTCAAAAAGGGTTACACCTACGTTTGCAAGTGTGAAATCAATGGCAAGCGAAACCCCCACGACCCAGTACCCGATCACCAAAAAAATTGGAACACCCAGTAGAAAAAGGCCAACAACGCCCGCCGAGATCAGCCCAATCAGTAAACCTTGATCCATGACTACCCCTTACTTTTGGCCAATAGCTTGAATATCAACCAAAAACGGTTGGTGATTTCGATAACGAACAATGTCATCACGTACATTTTGCAAAACACGAAATATTAATAGGCTCCAGGCAACCGGCGTTGCCAGATAAAACCACCATTGCAAGATGTTGTCAGTACCTTGCACAATCGCAAAATTCATCTCAACTAAGAGCGTTTGCTCTATGGTGTAGTAAAGAACAATGACACCAAATACGATCCAAAGTACGGCATCAAACATCATGCATAAAAACTGTGCGCCATAACGCATTCGAGTTCTCAGGTCATTGAAAACCAGATGTGTTCGTTTACGTACGTTGTATGAACACCCGACCCAAGTTACCCATAAAAACAAATAAATCGGAATCGAAGAGCTCCAGGGAATTTGTGTTTTAAATACAAAGCGCTCAAAGACCGCATAAACGATGATGAGCGCCATGCATGAATAGGCAACCAATATGATTGCACGCTCTGCATTGACATCGAGCCATTTCAGAAGATCATAGATTATTTTCATTGCTTGGGCTCGCATGACGAACGATTATCAAATTAAATACATGGACAGATCAGCACATGCATACATGCCATGATTATATTAAAGGCTTAAGCAATACAAAAAAAAGGGGCGTGCAAATCATACTGCAACATCGCGCGCCCCTTGTTTAGCAAGTCTTATGCATTCCACCATTTATTGGGTTTGACATCAACAGCGGGCATATTGCTTGGTATTTCACGTGCAATGGCGAAGATCTCTTGGTACACGTCACGACCGCCCGACATTTTATTTAAACGCTCGCGCCACTCAACCCATGGCTTGGGCACATATTGAGGTGAACACATTTTTTCTGCTTTGAGAATCTCTGCGTCAGACAACTCAGCCACTCTAACTTTATTTAGCCCAAAAACGGTATCAGGGCCTGGGTTAGCGACGGCGCCCACAATTTCAACCAAAGCGCGTTCTTGATTGATTTGAGTATATTGTTGGGCATCGTATGCCGTGTCCATCACGACATCTTGCAGCTTTGCAGGAAGCTTTTGGAATGTCTTGTAGTTCATCGCGGTATGTTCCGTACCCGAGAAAAACTTCAAGTTCACGGCTTGCGAAAGTACAGGCGCCATATTGGCGTAGGCTGCCGCACCCATCCACGTTTCGGCACCATCAATGAGGCCTTGCTTAAGACCATCAAGCGTTTCTTCCCAAGCGATTGGCACCGGGTTCAGGTTCATTAATTGCATTGCAATACGACCTAACTGTGTACCCGTCACACGGTTTTTAGTGCCCTCAAGCTCAGTAATGGTTGTGACGGTCGGTTTGTTTTCAAACTTTTTACCCATCATCAACCCTCTAAGCTCGCAATGCGTGTAGAGGAACTGGATGTTATGCAAACGACGTAAAGGTTCGCGAAGCAGTGCTTCACTCTTATTACTGTAAAAGAAATGGTACATGGCTGCCCTTGAGGGGAACATGTAAGCAAAATCGAGTACGTTGTAATAAGGGGCTGAACCGGCAGAGTTTTGCGTACTGGCCGTGTATAGGTCAACAATACCTTGCTGGGCTTTCTTTACACAATCAAGTTGGTTACAGATGGCATTTGAACCAATAAAATCGACCTTGATAGCACCATTACTCTTCAACTCAAGTGCCCGAGCGAACCAAAGTTGGCCTGACTCTTGAATTTTAAGATTTTTCTCGTTAAAACCCGCTGCCCCAAACTTTAGGGTGATGAGTGGCTTCATATTATTACGGGCATCAGCAGTTTGAGACGCGGCCCGCGCGACACCTTCAAGCGTCAAGGGACCCAAAAAGCTGGCTGTTGCAATGGCTGTTGAAGTAAGGCCGTAACGTGCCGCAATACGCATAAAGCCGCGACGGTCTAATGGGGTTTGCTCTTTCATACTTGTCTCCTGATAGGAATGAAACTACTGCGTCTAATATTGTTATGTGTCATCGCGTTGACGCGTACTCGATAACGTTTTAATACATTAATTGAGTTGAACATCTTCTAACATCATTTCACTGAGTTTCTCTGCCATCATCACTGCGGGTGCGTTAGTATTACCTGATACAAGCGTTGGCATCACAGAGCAGTCAACCACGCGCAGTCCTGAAACACCATACACACGAAGCCTCGCGTCAACCACAGCGCCTTTTGCCGTATCTGGCCCCATCATACAAGTGCCGGTTGGATGAAAAATTGTTGCCCCATTGTTACGGCAGTATTCAAGTAGCTCTTGATCACTTTGCTCGTTTTGCCCGGGTTTAATTTCACACTTTACAAAAGGAGCCATCGCCTGACTTTGCGAAATAGCTCGCGCTACTCGAACAGCTGCAACATTGGTTTGCCGGTCTAACTCAGTACTTAAGTAATTAGGTTGCATTTCTGGCGGTTCAAAGGGGTCGGCACTTTTAATGCGTATGTGCCCCCGAGACGTAGGCCTGAGCTGACAAACCGACAAAGTAAAACCTGAAAAAGGGTGCACTTTCCCACCCGCCATATCAGCTGATAACGTGGCAACGTGAAACTGAATATCAGGTCGATTTGATTCACTCGGTATTGCTTGCATAAAGCAACCGCCTTGGTTAATACCGACGGCTAAAGGGCCTGAACGCTTCAATAACCACTGAAGCCCAAGTTTTGCTTGACCAAACCAAGAATTTAAATCGTCATTTGTGGTGCGGTGTGTCGATTCGAAAGTGAGGCGAATTTGCAAATGATCTTGCAGGTTTTCACCAACGCCCGGCAAATCATGCACCAAATCAATGCCGTGTTTTTTGAGTAATGACGCAGGGCCAATACCTGAAAGTTGTAAGAGTTGCGGTGATTGAATAGCCCCTGCACATAGAATAACTTCACGGGTTGCAAAAGCCTCTTTAACCTGATCACCATGTTTGTATTGAACGCCTGTCGCCCGTTTACCAGTGGTGAGTACCTTCATGGTGTGGGCTTCGGTCAATACCGTTAGGTTTTGACGGGTGCGGGCAGGTTTCAAATACCCTTTTGCCGTGCTCCAACGCCAACCTTTCCAAGTTGTCAACTGATAATAGCCTGCACCCCGCTGTTCTTGACCATTAAAGTCATCTGTTCTGGGCACACCCAACTCTTGTGCACCCGCAATAAAAGACTCGATCAGTGGGTTTTTATGTTTAATATTTGACACACGTAGCGGGCCATTAACGCCATGAAACGCATCTTCACCGCGTTCGTTATGCTCTGATTTACGGAAATAAGGCAATATTTCTTGATAGCTCCAACCGGTATTACCTTGAGCAGCCCAACCGTCATAATCTTCTCGTTGACCTCGAATGTAAATCAGGCCATTAATTGAGCTTGACCCCCCTAAGGTTTTACCTCTTGGCCAATAAATTTGACGGCCATTCATATTGGGTTCGGGGTCAGTGTGAAAACACCAGTTGTATGTTTTGCTCCACATCGTCTTGCCATAACCAATAGGCAAATGGATCCAGAATGAACTGTCTTTGGGGCCAGCTTCTAAAAGTAAAACCCGAATGTCTGGGTTTTCACTTAAGCGAGAGGCCATGACTGCTCCGGCAGAGCCTGCACCCACAACAATGTAGTCAAAATCTGAAGTCATATAATGATAATGGTCACACTGTTTAATATTTATTTGATTACAACGTTTAATGAATCAAACTTGAATTTTCTGTTATCATATTATGGAATGAAACGTTCCGAAATAGTGGTTTTCCCTACATTATGAAAAAAACACGCATAGCTGGCTCAGCCGCAGAAAGAACATTAGATTTATTGGCGGTATTAGCCCATAGCGGTAAAGCGCAATCGCTTGCAAGCCTGGCAGAAACATTAAATTTGCCTAAAGCGACGGTACACCGCCTCACCACTCAGCTACTTGAGGCAGGTTTCATTGCTCGTGCGAACGACGAAAAAGATTTTTTAGTTGGGCCGGCATTGCGGCGTTTAGCCATCGACACCCTTAATCATGACACCACACAGGGCCTCAGGCACGTCGTACTTTCAGACCTTGTTAGACAAATCGGCGAGACCTGCAACTTTACGATGCTTGATGGTGCCAGCGTACGTTATTTAGATCGCGTTGAAGCCACTTGGCCTTGGCGACTAACTCTAGAGGTGGGTGCGCAAGTACCGCTGCATTGCACAGCCAGTGGCAAACTCTTTTTAGCCTATATGGAAGCTGAACAACAGAAAAAAATATTCAATACGCTATCACTACAACCCATGACTGAATTCACCATTACAAGCCTCAAAAAACTAGAGAAAGAATGTCAAGATATTGCAAAGCAAACCTATTCAATCGATCGTCAAGAGTTTGTGCTGGGGTTAATTGCTTTAGCAGTTCCGGTTTGCGATACCGATGGGCGAGTCTTAGGTGCGTTAGCCGTACATGCACCGACATCGCGCTTATCGGTTGAGGGGGCTTTAAAACACTTAGACGCCTTGAAAATTGCCGCTGTACGTATGTCTAAATTATTGTGATGTTTTATTTTATTGCGGCACCACAGTCTTTTGCACGTAGTCGATAACCTGTTGATAGTAGCTGGCATGATAAGAAAATTTTCGACTATCGTTGGCTACGATGATGTTCACAAAAACAAAAAACACCAATACTGATAACCCAGCGCCTTTCAGTGCGCGTGGGTAAACTTTAAAAATCAAACGTAACAACAATAGAACTGGAAACAGCGCAAACGGAAACACCAAAATTAAATGCCAGTAATTGAATGTAATTGGCGCTAAGCCTGCATTGATCAGTGTGGCCACAACCGCTGCTAGGGCATACAAACCGAGCCAATGAGTAGGCGTAATGGTTTTATTCACATCACGACGTAACCACTGGCCCCGCAGCGAGGCCCCAAGCAAAATATTGGCCCACAACACAAACAACACGCTTGAAATGCCAGCGACATACATCAACATTCGCCATACCCACACCGACACCCATTGCAGCCATTAAGGAAACGCTTGGTAACGCTTGTCTATGGCTTGTCGGACACACGGCTAAAGCGATCAACAGGGCTGACCTGAAAAGCCTTTCATTCAGGGGCGCGTCTGCGTTTGAGGGCGATGCTAACGCGACAAGTTACCTTTTCGCTGATGAGAAGCAAGGTAAAGACGTGCGGTTTTTAGGATTAGGCAAGCACAGGTTTGTGGCTGATTACAAAGAAATTCGTATAGACACA
>JBDNHM010000129.1:0-5278 GCA_041688825.1 Burkholderiaceae bacterium
AGCTTTATAGCTTCACAAGGGTTTATTTCAGATCGAGACTGCAGCACCAAAGTTGCCCAGTGGGCGTATCAGAGTGCGACGACCGCTCAGGCTAATGCTTGGGTAAGGGCTAAAAGTAGTGAGGTGATTGGGGTGGATTTTTTGGGGTTATTAAATTAAGCACCTAACAATTTGGGCTAAATATTCCAAAGCGATGTTCGTCTTAATTTTTATGCTAATTCAATACAGTAGCATTCTTTACTTCTCAAATCTTGAACAACCAGCTTTTGAAAAAATCATAGCGGTGGATCAGTAATGTATTTAAAAAGGTCAGCAGTAATAGGCTTATCAAGCTTTAAAGGCATCTGAACCACGGAGACAGCTAAACCCGTCTTACTTTTCATCGTTGATTCTTTAAATCGGTCAACAATGACTTCACCATCACCCAAATAAAAACTCAAATCCTCATCTTTATTTTTTTTCACAAAAACAGGGATGCGCATTTGATTGCTACTTTGATTTGAAATATCTACTACATCTGGGCTATCAATCTTTCGTTTATTTTTTGACATCCAAATTAAAATACTTGGTGTTTCAAAATAATCTTCATATTTTGTAGTGCTAGAAATAGATGCGTCTTTGTTATAAATTATAAAAGCTGGACACTGTTTTTTATCTGAACTGACTTTATAGCCACTAATGTTTAGAGGAATTGGGTTTGTTGACCATCTCAGGATTCTGAATACGTCTCTACGCGAATACTGCGAACCTCTTTTAAAACCGTCAATAAAATCCTGAAGCTTGAAGTCTTCAGTGAATTTTTTAATGGAGTATAGAGCGGCATCAATTATGTACTCTTTAGTAAGCTTATCTTCCAATAAAACTTTTAATGTATTGCCGCAAAAAATTTTAGAGCCTTCGTTCTGAATGATGCTGTAACCCCAACGATCGGCAATTGAGGTATGTTTACTGTTCACCACCTCTGTTATGAACTTTAGGTTTAAAGAATGTAAAGCGGAAGAAACAGTGGGGTCTGTCGGCCTATAACCAAACCGATCTTCAATTTCATCTTTGACTGTTTCATAAGTAACATCAAGTAAATCGCTCTGAAGCTGCATTAAGACAATTGACTCTTCTAGTCGTATTCCATCAAAAACAAATTCTGATAAATAGCTTAATAGCTTTAGCAAATTAGGATCTACCTGATGTTCCATTTCCTTTTCTAATTTAAGCCTATAGGCTAAAAGTGATCCATATTCTTTTACGTATTGATATGGATCGCGTTGATTTTGATTAAGAAAATCTAACATTTTTGGATGACGACCAATACGAAATTTAAGTAAATCGTAGTCACTCGCCAAATCGCGTCGACCATCTACCTTAGCTTTAGAGATTGAATTAAATATTCGTTCTTTAGCGATACGATCAAAACTAATTGAGCTTTCACCAGGCATAAGGTTGCTGCCAGCTGCCATAAGCCTGCGAAGCTTATCTTTATTAAAAGATGCATCACCAAATAGTGCAGCTGGGACCAAAAAATTACTCTCATAATTACCAATAAAGTCGATTACTGTCAGGTATTCTTTTGAGTCAGTTTTACGAAGCCCTCGACCTAATTGCTGTACAAAAATAATTGCTGATTTAGTTGGCCTGAGCATGACAACTTGATTTACTGAAGGAATATCAATGCCTTCATTGAAAATATCTACAGTAAATATATAGCTTATTCGATTAGCTGGATCTTGAGACTCTAATTGTTGAATTGCAGCTTCACGTTCAGTCTCTGAATTTATGCCAGAAAGTGACACCGAATTAATATTAGCCTCGTTAAATAACTGGGCAAGCTGATTTGCTTCTTCAACTTTTGAACAAAACACAAGGCCTCTTGGCACCCCATCTGAGCAACCGTACTCTTTAAGCGCTTTAATGATGTGATTGACTCGCAACGGCGATATCAGTTTATTGAACTGCGCCTTATCACCAAGTGCGACACCATCAAGCGTTATGTCAGAGACCCCAAAGTAATGAAATGGTGCAAGTAGGTTTGCTTTCAACGCATCATGAAGTCGAATTTCATACGCAATCGAATAATCAAATAATTCAAAAATATTAAAACCATCAGTTCTCTCAGGGGTTGCCGTCATACCAAGCAAAAACTTGGGCTGAAAGTGGCTTAGTATTTTTTGATAAGTCAGAGCCCCTGCATGGTGACTTTCATCAATAATGATGTAGTCAAAAGTTTCAGGATTGAACCGACTGAGATGGTGATCAGATTTAATTGTCTGAACAGTAGCAAAAACAAAATCTGCATTTAAGCCACTTGTATCATTTCCTGAGTAAAGACCCATCGTTTTTGAAGCACCAAATACTTTTCGATACTCAAGCATTGCTTTTTTTGCAATATTAAGTCGATGCACAACAAACAGAAGTCTCTTTGCACCAAAATTTTTAACATCCAAGGCTGACAGGACTGTTTTACCAGTACCTGTTGCCGAAATAACGAGTGTTCGCTGGTTACCGCTGTCTCGAACCTCTTGCATTTTTTTTAGTGCCTCAATCTGCATTGAGTTAGCCTTAATCGCTACGAAATGGCTTGGCTCTTTAGAAATGGGGGCTAGTAATTTTGACGGCAACCTTAAGTCTCTTTGTTGCTTCCATGTCTCAGCGTAAGAGGCCAACTCAGCGTCGTTAATTGGGTGGGTATTTTTGATCCAATTATCTAAATTTGTAGATACCTGTTGATGAAGTCCAGACGTATTTGATATTGATAGGTTTAAATTAATTTCAGTATTTTTGCCTAGAGCAGCTTGGGTTAGATTTGAACTACCGAGCAAAAGGCGGCTAAAGTTCTTGAATGCAAAAAAGTATAGTTTTCCGTGAAAATCATCTTCATTCGTGAACCTAACATTTACACCCCTGAATTGTCTCAGTCGATCAATGGCTAAAGGATCAGAAAAGTTGAGATATTGAGAAACCAAAATTTCTCCTGTACAGCCTCTTGCAACAGCATCTTTTAGCGTTTGATGAATACAAGCAACGCCACTAGTTGTGATGAAGGCGACAGCAAATCGAAAATGGATGCATTGTTCTATGCTATTTAAAACATAACTAAGAACTTTTTCACCACCGTTATGTTCGTTGAGAACTAAAGTGGGGGCAAGGTTAGTCTGATCATCTGGGTCAAAATCAAGAAGCCCTGATCTTATGCCACGATGTAACGCATCATTTGAATAAGTCTGCATAGTCTCGTTGCAATACATCTAATACAGGTTTATCTGCCTCGATCCAATCTAACGTCAAAGCATCGACAAGCGAGACATGAGCGTAATCGGCATGTTCGCGCAACGTGCCATCGTAAGATTGAAGTCGAACCAAATAACAGTGCATTTTTATAGAAAAATCTGGGTATGTATGAGTAACAGTCGTAATGTGATTACTTACTTTTGCTTCTAACCCCAATTCCTCAGATAGTTCTCTGGCGAGCGCTATTTCAAAGTTTTCACCCTCTTCGACTTTTCCACCTGGAAACTCAAATTTGTTTGCCACATAGGCGTGTTTTGAAGCACCTCTTTTAAATGCAAGAAGCTTTCCGTTTAATTCAATCACTGCGGCGACAACTTCAATCAACATTTACCCCTTTTTGGTAACTAGCTACTGCTATTAAAAAAGTAAATCAACCTCGTTACTTGTAACCATTCATTTTTTATTTAAACAAAAATTTGAACTTAATATAGTTTAACTATATTTGACTCTAGGACAATTTTTGTCCAGGCTTATTTAAAAAGTCTTATTATGTGTCTAGCTGTATCAGCCAATGACACAGTGCCTCTGTGATCATGCAATCATGTCAAATTTGGGTAATTGCTATAATTTGTTGACTGACTCCATCTGACTACGTCAAGCTCATAAAAGACAATAAGCTGCCAATCAATATAAAAAGCAAACAAACTGAGCCATTACAAAAACTTAACCCATTGATTTGTTTGTTTTTTTATAAAAAACAATAATACAGTTTGTCCTTTATAGCCTGAAAATTGTGACCACTAAATAGCCCAATAAAACTAATGAGTGTCAGTCAAGTGTTTAGAAAATGCCTCATCAACGTGCGGCATGTTTTTCTTTAAGACTTCTAGTATTAACGTACCTGATTGCGTTGTCAGCCGCTTTAGTTCGAAGAACTCGAGTAGGGCTCTTAGATGTTCATCGCTACCTATACTTAAATTGCTCTCTTGAGCAATGTAGTTAGCCACGAACTGAATTTCGCTGGGTGTAATTTCTTCAAGCGATCGGTCACCTCGGGCTCTGATGATGATCATTTCAGAACCAAACGATCTGACTGTGTAACTTAAAAATCATCACTATCTGTTTCATTCACGCACTCTATATCATTGCGCTTTAATGCTGCCTTGAAAGCTTGAATCATCGTTGCCTTGATTTCGTTACCCATTCTTTTAATACCAACAGCCCTCAAATAAATATCAGCGGCTCGCTTAGCAACCATTGGCCCTTCAACTGAAATGATTTTTACAAGACCTTTTGATATCCACTCGGCATTTACTTCTCTCGGGTCACCCGTTAATGGTTCGTTAAACTCAGTATATTGTTGAACAGTTAACCCTAGTTTAATGATTGACTGAGGTTCGGTTACATAAGTTTTAGGGGTTGTTAATTCTTCAACCTGTTCGGGTTCGCTACCTGCTGGAATAGTTGGCAAGACAGCGATTTGTAAGGTCTCAGTTATATCGGCATCTGTTATATCGACATCGACATCGGTTTCAGTGACTTGAGTATCGACAACATCAGTTCCAGCAGCAACGGAGGGTTCAATTACTTCAGTTCCACCAGCCTCAGTTACATCAATTTTATTCATTTCAAAGGCCAACACCACTCGTTGCTCAGAGTGAATGTTTTTTGAGGCGAAATCGCCTGCTATAGACTCAATACCCAGTTCACTTAAATTGCGCACCAGGTCATCTATCATTTCACATTTATTACGTACCCAAGTTGAGGCAAAGCATCGCCAAAACACCCACCCTGCCCGCTCTAAGATTCTTTGGCGATGCATATCGTCTGACCACTTATCGGGGCCGTCAATATTGCCGGTATTGGTTCTGCACAGGGTTCATACAAAAAACAAAACTCATACATCCTCTTTTTGTCGGCTGCTACGCCCATCAACGATACGGGTCTTTTGTATGGCAAAGTGGGTTACACCGGCGCAACGATAAAAGCATCACTGGCAGGTAGTTCTGACAGCCAAACCTATGGGGGTTACTCATTAGGTTTAGGGTACAAACAA
>JBDNHM010000130.1:0-3374 GCA_041688825.1 Burkholderiaceae bacterium
CAGCGAATGCCTGTAACGCTTTAGATGCATCTGAAAGATGCACACCGCCACCGACTAGCAAGATGGGTTGCTTTGCTTGCTCAATCATTTCAATTGCACGAGCGATATCTTTTGCAGCAGGTCGAGTACGTCTTGCAGGAATACGCGTTGTTGCCTGATCAATGAAAAAGTCTGCGTCATCAAATGCATATTCTGCGTGAGTAATATCTTCAGGTAAATCAATCACAACCGGACCGGGACGACCTGAAGTTGCAACGGCATATGCACGACGCACAAACTCTGGTATGCGCTCGACCATTTCAACTCGCAAAATGTCTTTAACTGCAGGGCGCAAGATGTCAAGTTGCCGACATTCCTGAGTCATGTTTTTCCATGAGTGAGCGCGGTGTGAATCACCGATGATCGCTATGATGGGTACACCTGCGTTTAGTGATTCCACTAGGGCGGTAACCAAATTTGTGGCGCCTGGCCCTAATGTTGCATCGCAAAGCCCTGGCTTGCCAGATACTCTTGCATAAGCATCTGCTGCGAATGCACCACAACGCTCATCGTTGATCAAGTAATGCTCTAAACCTTCTACACGCATGCCTTCATAAAATGGAAGTAGTTGGAAACCGCCCATGCCAAAGCAAGGGGAAGGAGTCGCTAAAGCAAGCATTTTTGCTAATGCCCGACCACCACTCATCAACGTTTTTTTTGTCATCTCTGTTACCTAGCTTAAAATAATTCCATTAAATGGAACTTTAATCTTATTAAATGGTACAATACAATTATTATATTCATTAAAAACACATGATGGCAAGTCATTTTGAAATTCAATCTACCCTAGGGGTAGACCCAAAAAATAAAACAGAAAAAAAATGGGTTAATAATCTATCTATTCCCGGAAATTTACAGTCTTTAGATCGCGCTCTTTTACTTCTGCGGGTAGCCGCGCACAGCAACTCGGGAATGCGTCTAACAGACTTAACAAAAGTTAGCGGTCTGAGCAAATCGACCGTCCACAGACTTTTATCTGCGCTTGTCAGCCATGGTCTTTTGAAGCTGTCGACTCAAACCCGTAAATACACCCCAGGAATTGATCTGTATCAATTGGGTCGTGTCGCAGGCCGACATTTTTCGATTATTGATATTGCACGCCCAGCACTTGAACGACTGGCTATCGAAACTGAAGACACGATTTACCTCTCGGTTATTGATGGCTCTGAAGCTGTTTGCGCAGACCGCATCATCGGCTCCTATCCTATAAAGACACTCACATTGGCACCCGGTCACCGTCGTCCACTTGGTGTCGGCGCAGGCGCTTTAGCACTTTTAGCAGCCCTTAACGATAAAGAAATGGTAGCGTTTGTAAACGATGATTCACAACGTAGGCCTGAATATTCACAGTTCTCAGCACCCGTTCTTCAAAACTTGGTAAACGAGACCCGCAAAGAAGGTTTCTCGTACAACAACGATCACGTATTTAATGGTATGAGTGCTGTGGGTGTTGCAATTCTAGATTTTAATGGCTACCCCTTAGGTGCTATAAGCGTTGCAGCAATATCATCGCGTATGACGCCTGCGCGTCATCTCAATATTGTTGAGCAAATGAAAAAAGAAAGTGCCCATATAGCAATGCTTATATCTCAACACATCGGATCATCTTCATGACAACAGATTCTCCTGCAAAAAAGCTACGAACAAGACTTCAAAGGCACGAACCCCAACTCATTATCAACGTCGATCACCCTTCTGCGGGTCTGGTTGAGGCGCTCGCACTTAGCGGAATCAATGCCGTGATGTTCGATACAGAGCAAGGCAGTCCAGATATTGAGTCTATTGAAAATATGGCTCGAGCCGCACGTCTTCATGGCGTATGTAGTCTTATTCGTACATTCAATTTTGATCCTTGGGCAATTGAGCGACTGATGCATCGCGGTGCTGATGGGCTGATCGTTCCCCGAGCCGAGAACTTAGATGATGTGAAACGAATTGTTTCTGCGTTTGAATATTGCCTTTCAGGTGATCGGGCAGATCGCTTATTAATCGTTCAACTTGAGCATATAAAACTATTAGAAAGCGTGAACGAACTCGCTAAAATGCGAGAAATAGACTGCATTTTTATTGGCCCCGTTGACCTATCTAAAAGCATGGGTTTTGGGGGTTCTTATGACCACCCGATAGTCGCTACGGCAATCGAAAATGCTATTAAAGTTTTGCATCAGAACGGTATGCCTGTCGGCATGTTGGTTAAACCTGGTGATATAGCACCTTGGGTTCGTTTAGGCGTGTCTTTTTTATACGCCCATGCCAATGACATTTTAAATCTGGGGGCACAGGCTATGCGCGCTCAAATCGAGTCTTAATTTATAAAGATGAAAATGAATACCCGTGTTTGGGTTCTAGACAGCATCACTCAACTTGAAGATAAGCATTACAACCAAGTCGTTATTGCTGGGTCGCATGGTGGTCTTTATTGCGGTTGGTACGCAGCTCAAAAAGGGTTACGCGGTGTCATTTTGCATGATGCGGGGGTCGGTCTCGAACACGCTGGCATTTCATGCTTAACATTACTCAATCAAGCGGGTATTGCTGGAGCAACTGTAGATTACAAGACTGCCAGAATTGGTGATGGTAATGATTTATTGTCTCGTGGCAAAATAAGTTTTTGTAATACTATTGGCTCAACGCTGGGTATTGAACTAAACATGCCCGTTGCATTTGCCGCACAAAGGTTTAGGCTGGCCACACGTTCAATCGAAACGGTTCAGTTACAACATGAATCTAGAGTACAACTTAGCGCAGACAACGGCCAAGGTATAGAAGTCATTGGCATTGATTCCAATTCATTGGTATGCGCTCAAGACGCAAACAATATCGTAATCACTGGTTCTCACGGAGCATTATTGGGTGGAAAATCAGCCTCTGCAATTAAAGTAAGTGTTTTGGGCGCTGTTTATAACGATGCAGGGGGTGGAATAGATGACTCGGGGTACTCAAGACTACCCGCGTTAGACGCTCGCGGTATTCCGGCTATGACAGTACATCATACTAGCGCAAGAATCGGTGATGCGAACTCGACATGGAAGACTGGTATTTTATCAAGAGCGAACGCCGTTGCAGCAAATCTGGGAATATGCATAGGTATGTCTGTACCAGAGGCTGTTTCACACATTAGGTATAAAAAGTGAATGTAGTTAGCAAAGCAATAGCTCAGGTGCGAAATTTTCTATCGCATCTGAGTTAGTTCAACACTTTTCTGTGTCTCGGCATGCATGCAGGGCTTGAGTCTGGCCTTGACGCAAGAGCATTCAATCGGGCTTCTAGAATTCATGTTGAATCAGCATCATATAGACTACAATCAAAGCATCAACTGATGAAAGGAGTTGAAA
>JBDNHM010000017.1:0-1425 GCA_041688825.1 Burkholderiaceae bacterium
AAGTCCACCAGTCGCACCAAAAATAACGCAACAATTATCATTGGTCATTGGCAACATCTTCAATCCAGTAGGTTAGCGCGGCTCCCCATGTCCAGCCAGAGCCAACTGCAGCGAAACCTATCAATGATCCATTTGGAATTGGTGTTGTCTCTCTTGATTCATCCAGTAGCAAGGGAACCGTCGCACCTGCCGTGTTACCCCTGAATTCGAGATTTCTCTTTAAAACGCCAGGCTTTAAATTTAATGCCAGTTCAAGCGCATCTAGAACTGGCTTGGAAGGTTGATGTGGAAAAATCGCCGTAATTTCATCAACCCCAAACCCTAAATCTAGCGCAAGCTTTTTTATAGCATCGGGCAGCACCGTAACGGCTTTTTCTTTGACAAGCTTTCCAGTCATGACAAACTTTGATTCTAAGCGGGGAGTGTGAAAGCCTTCCCAGTTTTGTGAGTTTGTGTAAAGATCGACAGCAATAAAACTCAAAGGATTGCTGGATCTCGATATTACAGCCGCCCCAGCACCATCACCAAAAAATACTGAATTACGATTTGTAAAGTCTGTTATTTTTGAAAATTGATCGGCACCAACTAGCAACACATTACTAACATCATCATCTAAAAGTTTTGCAGCAACTCCAAGTCCGTATAAGAATCCTGAACAGACAGCTTGAATATCAAAAGCCGCAGTAGTACTTCTAGCATCCAAGGCTCCGTGCAACAGACTAGCCATAGATGGATTCAGATAATCCGGAGTGGAAGTTGCGACAATAATTGTGTCTATATTGTCGATGGTCATATTTGAGTTTAAAAGAGATGCCTTGGCTGATGAAATACATAAGTCTAAAAGAGTCTCAGAAGGATGCAGGTGTCTTCGAGACTTTATCCCAAGAACTTCTTCTACCCACGTCGCATCCGTTGGACAAGATTTCGCTAGATCCTCATTCGTAACTACGTTGCTTGGAACTGCTGATCCTGTTCCAGAAATGCAAGCTCCTCGTTTTAAAATTCTCACCTGATCATAATACGTGACGCCTGAAAAATAGTAAATTTATTACGGTACTGATACAGATCCTGACAAATGAAATGCAAAACAAATGACCTTTCATTCAGGCAACAAACGATAAATGTGGCCTCGGCATGATTCGAACATGCGGCACATGGTTTAGGAAACCACTGCTCTATCCCCTGAGCTACGAGGCCATAATAAGGAATCTTGGAGCACTTTTATAGAAATCCGCACGGGTGCTGCCTAGAGTATATCTTCAATATAGTCGACATACTTAAAAATCAAATCCACCTATCTCTACGGTATGTTTTAATTATGAATCTGAGAGAAACTGAAATTCAAAAATTGATAGATTCCGTTCCAGTGTGGCACCATCGAATTGAAGTAGCGCCAGGGATCTTTACTCCCGGGCTTCAGCACAC
>JBDNHM010000131.1:0-5724 GCA_041688825.1 Burkholderiaceae bacterium
CTATGAATATTAGGTAACTATTCTAGCTATGCATATTAAATAAAAAATATATTTTTCTCTTTTCAAAGGAAAAGCTATGACATTAAAAGGTAAGGTCGCACTCATTACGGGCGCAGCAAGCGGCATCGGCAAAGAATGTGCACTTGATATGGCTCGTGCCGGTGCGGCAATTGTAATTGCCGATATGAATCTTGATGGTGCAAATGCCACGGCAGCTGAAATTGAAAAAGCGGGCGGCAGGGCTATTGCTGTCACGATGGACGTCACCAACGAAGAACAAGTAAACGCCGGCATTCAAAAAGCCGTCGATACACTGGGCAGCATCGATATCTTGGTTTCAAATGCGGGTATTCAAATTGTGAACCCGATTGAGAAGTATGCCTTCTCTGACTGGAAGAAAATGCTCGCCATTCACCTCGACGGTGCATTTTTAACCACTCAAGCTGCCATCAAGCATATGTACAGCAGCAAGCGCGGCGGTTCTATCATTTATATGGGTTCTGTACATTCACACGAAGCCTCACCTTTGAAATCAGCCTATGTCACGGCTAAGCACGGGTTACTTGGTTTGTCTAAGGTAGTGGCTAAAGAAGGTGCTTCACGAAATGTGCGTAGTTATGTGGTTTGCCCAGGCTTTGTTCGTACCCCATTGGTTGACAAGCAAATTCCTGAGCAGGCTAAAGAATTGAATATTTCTGAAGCTGACGTCATTAAAAATGTGATGCTTAAAAATACAGTTGATGGTGTGTTCACCACAACGCAAGATGTGGCGTCAACGGTGACTTTCTTGGCTGGCTTCCCCTCAGCGGCTTTAACCGGTCAATCATTTATTGTGAGCCATGGCTGGTTCATGCAGTAATTTGATTTATTAGTCTAGCCCGTCTAACCCCGCCATCTTTGCGGGGTAAGGTTTAAATTGCTCTCTGAAAAAATTAATCGTACAGATATCATTTTGATCATGCTTGTTACCCTCACTTGGGGGTTAAGCTACTCGGTGATTAAATTTGCATTAAAAGATTACCCGCCCATTGCATTCAGAACGTGGTGCCTTGTTTTAGGTATTTTGGCATTGGGTGCATATTTAATCAGGCAGCGCATTTCTTTTCGTGTGCCAAAAGCAGAAAGATTGCGTGTCTTTCAGCTTAGCGCCCTCAACATGATTCTTTGGCAAATCGGTTTAATGTACGGGGTGCTGCTCTTAAACTCTGGCCGTGCTGCAATCATCGGTTACACCATGCCTGTTTGGGCATTGCTCACCAGCGTATTGGTGTACGGAGCCCGATTGACTTGGCAAGGTGTTTTAGGTGTAACCCTAGCCTTAGCCGCCACTTTATTACTGGGTGTAGCCGAATTCAGCGCTTTTTCGGCTGCACCTATTGGTGTCATTCTTATGCTCGGTGCGGCGATATCTTGGGGCGCGGGCACAGCCATGACACGCCATTCAACTTTGTCTATTAGCAACGAAGTACTTACGTTCTGGTCTTTGGTATCGGCCTGTATAGCCCTTTTTATTTTAACTTCCTTTACTGAATATGATCGCTGGCGCTGGCCCGTTCTAAGTGAGTGGCTTGCCATTATTTATGCAGGTGTCGTAACATTTTCTTTTGGTTATGTGGCTTGGTTTCGGGTTGCCCGTAAGTTGCCACCCGTGGTCAGTAGCCTGTCAATTATGTTGGTGCCCGTTGTGGGTTTATTTGCTGGAAGCCTATTTATGGGTGAGGCGCTAAGCGGTTTTGACTATGCTGCATTGATATTGATTTTGCTTGCCATGGCCACTGTTATTCGCCCCGCTCCACGTAATTAAATAACGCGTTGTAAGTAACGCTCCATAAGTTACGCGCTATAAATTACGCGCCATCAACGACCATCATATTGAAATCGGCCGCGCCCATACGATGCTGTCTAGCGGCTTGATACTCAACAGAGTTATAAAACTTCTTTGCTTGTTCACGCGAGTCAAAAACATTCACGACAACCCGGGTGTAAGGTATAGCCCCTTCTAAAACCTCAGGGTTGCCGCCTCTGACAATAAATTTGCCACCATATTGCTCGTTTGCAACAGAGGCCAAAGCCGAGTATTTTGCATAGTTTTCAGGGTCACTGACGTTCACAACGGTAATGATGTAAGCACTCATGTTGAATATTCCTATTTTTTATAAAACCATCGTTCAAAACGACCGACGTGTACGGGTTACCAAGTAAACCCCTGCTACTGTCACTGCCGTACCCATCATAATCGTTGGCGTCAATAATTCGTCAAATAAAACCCACGCCATGATTGCTGTAGTGGGCGGGGTTAAATAAAGCAAACTGCTGGCCTTGGTAGCTGCCCCACTTCGCAACAGAACAAACCACAGCGTCATGGCCCCTAAAGATATAGGCCCAATGCTCCACAACAAAGCACTCACCATGGGTATAGACCACTGCACCTTCATCGGTTCAAGCCAAAACATCAAAATAATTGACACCACAGCACTGGCACCATATTGAATAATGGTGCCCGTTCGTAAATCAAACACGGGGCAAAACTTTTTTTGATAAAGCGTACCGGCAGTAAATGCCAGCAAAGATATTAAAGTGAAGCCCAATGTAAAGAGCGTCACACCAGCCACTGATATTTTGTCAGACAAAACAATGCCAACCCCCACCAGGCCTAAAGCTAAGCCAAGCCACTGGCGATGCGACACTTTCTCGGCGATGCCTGCTGCACAAACTGCCGTTAAAACGGGCTGTAAACCAATTATTAACGCTGCTAGACCGGCCGGCATGCCATGCTTCACGGCTTCCCAAATACCACTGAGATAAACAAACTGCATGAGTAAACCCGCCACCACAATGTGCCCCATCTGTCGAGGGGCAGGCCATATTGATTTAAAAATAAAGGTTGCAGGAATCAGTATGATCAACACACCCACAAACCGCATCGACAAAAAGGTCAAAGGGTCGGTATAGGGCATGCCATATTTAGCGATGATGAAGCCCGTGCTCCATAAGAAAATAAAGGTTGGCGCTATCCAATAATAATGTTTAACGGGCACGTCGAATTTCCAAAAGATACGCTTTACAGACAGATTACAGAATAAGTAATGTTGATTTATTGTAAGTCGATAAGCTGCGCCACTAAGAATGATTATTATTTAATATATGAGTGATTATCATTCAAATTATTTTCAGCCATGAGATGAGAACAAAATAACTTTTTTTCATAAAAACAACCGACTAGCCTGCTCGGTTATCAAAGAAAATCTCAAACATTATATTAAAATGAAATACGAACCTATGGTGGTTCATGTTTGCTACAGGAAATTGAAATGAAATCAACACGTCGACAGTTTATGATGACCTCAGCCGCTGGTTTAGCCTCGATGGGTTTAGCCTCAACTGCAAATGCACAAGCAATGGTTGCTGAAACAGATGCCCAAGCTATTGCATTGGGTTACTACGCTGACTCAACCAAAGTTGATGTCGCTAAATTCCCCAAGCACAAGCCCGATCAGTTCTGTAATAACTGTGCTTTATATTCAGCTAAAGGCGCTGAAAATGGTGCCTGTAGCATATTTCCAGGCAAGCTTGTAGCTGGCCCCGGCTGGTGCAACCTTTGGGTTAAAAAAGCCTAATTGGGCTTTTAGACTCTCAGGTTAATAACAGATAGGCTCACAAAACTTATCTTGTTAACTTAAAACACAAACCACGGCTAATCACCGTGGTTTTTTTATTATGTGTAAACAAGCGTCTCGCTTAGTTCGCGTGTAACAATATAAATAAGAATATGTCAGTAAATCAAACATTACAACACCGAAGCCACAAAACAAAAAATACAAAAGTTCAAAGGAAGTTAATAAAAATGGGGCGTTTTTCAGTTCCGGAACAAGACTGGATCAAGTCATACAACAAAGAAACCTTCGTCAAAGACTTGGTTGCCGCACTAATCGTGACGGTTATGCTCATTCCGCAAAGCTTGGCTTATGCCATGTTGGCGGGTTTGCCACCCGAGGTTGGGCTATATGCCAGCATGGCACCGTTAATTGCTTATGCCCTGTTAGGTACCAGTCGTGCGTTAGCCGTCGGGCCCGTAGCCGTGGTGTCGCTTATGACGGCCACGGCCATCGCAGAAATCGCTGCAACAGGTAGCATGGCTTATTGGCAAGCTGCCATCGCCTTAGCCTTTATATCAGGTTGCATTTTGATTGTTCTAGGCTTATTGCGAGCAGGCTTTTTAGCTAACTTTTTAAGCCACTCGGTCATCTCTGGGTTTATTTCAGCTGCGGGCATCTTAATTGCTGCAGGCCAGTTAAAGCATATTATGGGCGTCAAAGGCGGGGGTGAACACTTGCCGGGTATTTTGATGAATTTATTTCAAAAAGCCACGCAAACGCACATGCTGACACTCGCCATTGGGGTAAGCGTTACCGTATTTTTATTTTGGTCACGCAAAAACCTTAAACGCACATTACTCAATATAGGTATTAAAGGTTTTGCTGCCGATTTATTGTCTCGTGCAGGGCCTGTTGCAGCGATTGTTATCACAACTGTTTTAAGCTGGCACTTTAGTTGGGATGCAACCAGCAACTTACGCGTGATGGGCGATATTCCGCAAGGGTTACCCCTCTTTACATTACCCTCGTTTGACCCCGTTTTATGGGAAGTGCTTTTTATACCCGCATTGCTGATCAGTGTGGTGGGGTTTGTTGAATCGGTTTCGGTTGGGCAAACGTTAGCAGCCAAGCGCAGACAACGTATTGTGCCGAATCAAGAATTGATCGCCTTAGGTGCAAGCAACGTGGCGTCTTCTTTTACAGGGGGCTTTCCTGTCACAGGTGGGTTCGCACGCTCAGTGGTGAATTTTGATGCGGGTGCCCAAACACCTGCGGCTGGGGTACTCACAGCCGTGGGCATCGGCATCGCGTGCTTGTTGCTAACGCCCGCGCTGTATTTCTTACCGCAAGCAACGCTTTCAGCCACCATCATTGTGGCGGTTTTGTCATTAGTAGATTTCAGTATTTTGAAACAGTCTTGGCACTATTCCAAATCAGACTTCACCGCCACGGCACTCACCTTGGTGACCACCCTGATATATGGCGTTGAAATAGGTTTGATGGCTGGAGTGGGGGCTTCAATCATACTTTTTTTATATAACACCAGTCGCCCTCATATTGCCGTCGTAGGCCAAGTGCCAGGCACCGAACACTTTAGAAATGTACTGCGACATGACGTGATGTGTGAGCCGCAAATACTCAGCTTACGGGTCGACGAAAGTTTATACTTTGCCAACGCTCGGCAACTTGAAGACCGCGTCAATCAAGAGGTAGCCCAAAGGCCTGAATTGTTGCATGTTATTTTGCAATGCTCGGCTGTAAACAGTATTGATGCCAGCGCCCTAGAAAGCCTAGAGGCAATTGACCATCGGCTTCAAAATGCAGGCATTACCTTACATTTTTCTGAAATAAAAGGGCCTGTCATGGATCGCCTTAAAAATACCCCCTTTTATACTCATCTAAAAGGGCATATCTATTTAAGTCATTTTCAGGCGGTTGAAGCGCTTAGGAAAGTCATTTAAGTGAAAATTAATTTAATATTTTTTACCACTGCTGTCCGGCTTAACCGGGTTAATTTTCAGTAAGAACTAATACTGGCGTGGCCTAGAGGCCGATTTTATTTGGTGCCGATTTGAACACAAATTATTCATTTTTGGTTAATTTCCTAGAGATAAGCTTCTGGGGGATA
>JBDNHM010000132.1:0-9656 GCA_041688825.1 Burkholderiaceae bacterium
AATAAAAGCGGGTGCCATATTGGTTAATACTGCGCGTGGTGCGCTAATAGACGAAGTGGCTTTAGTTGATGCGCTTAAATCAGGGCACATCAGGCATGCAGGCCTTGACGTGTTTACAGTTGAACCGTTGCCCTTACAGCACACCTTTACAAAACTGAATAACGTAACCCTGTCAGCACATTCGGCCTTTCGGGTGCACGAAGCAAACCAACGTTTAGTTGAGTTAGCCGCGAATGTAACAAACACTATTTTGTATTGATTTAGTCTGCGTGTTGAGGTGCTGTGTTTCGCGCGCGTATTGATCAAATATCCAGTAGAATCTCAAAATGTTGAAAAATTTCAAATCTTTTTGCAAACCGGCCTCTAAGTCGTTACTGCTTACTGTCTTTTTGCTTCCCGGTTGCATGGTTGGCCCAGATTTTAGTCGACCCCAAACTAAACTTTCGTCAGACTGGCAAGCTGAAAAACCGGGTGAGTTTACGGCTGCCGTTGATGTGGTTCGCAATGCACAAATTAACCCTGTACGGTGGTGGGAAGGCTTTAATGACCCCACATTAAATCGTTTGCTCTTGATTGCAGCTAAACAAAATTTGTCTCTTCAAGTTGCTGCACTTCGGGTGTACGAAACGCGGGCTCAGCTGGGCGTGTCTCAAGGCACCTTATTGCCTAATGTTAACTTAGGTGGTCGAGCTGAAGTAACTCGAGATGGTGGTTCAGGTCGTGAGGGTATTTCCATTGAAAATACCAAAATTCGAAATGTAAATATTGATGCCAGCTGGGAAATTGATTTTTGGGGCAAATTCAGACGCGGTATTGAAAGTTCGCAAGCAACTTACCTAGGTGCGGTTACAGCTTACTATGCGGCAGATGTATCGTTGGCTTCTAATGTGGCCAACACTTATATTAACATTCGTAACAACGAAGCACTGATTCAGGTCGCCCTCACTAACTTAGCGCTGCAAGCTGAGAGCTTACGTATTGCAAAAGCGCGTTATGAAGCTGGGGCAACCTCTTTGCTTGATTTAAGCCAAGCACAATCGCAATATGAGCAAACTAAATCTGAAGTGCCTGGCTTGATTTCTTCATTGCGTCAGGCCCAAAACTCGATGAGTGTTTTATTGGGGCAACCCCCACCTTATTATGTTTTAGAATTTGGTCAAGCACTTACTCAGCCTTCACCACCAAAGTCTATCAACGTGGGTATTCCACAAGATTTGTTGCGTCGTCGTCCAGACGTACTGCAAGCAGAATATTTGGCAGCCTCTCGTTCTGCTTTGATTGGTGTGAGCGAGGCGGCGCTTTACCCGAGCTTTTCCCTAGCAGGTTATTTTGGTTTTCAGTCGGGTAGCATCGACACCAGCAACGGTACGTTTACCTGGAGTGGTAATAACTCATCAATTGGGGCTAGTTTTCTATTTCCCGTTTTTTACAGAGGCACTTTGGTTCAGCAGGTTAGGGTGCAAGACGCTATGTTTCAACAGAGCATCTTGAACTACCAAGATGTTGTCTTGAATGCGCAGCGCGAAGTTCAAGATGCGCTTTCAATTATTTCAACTTCACAAAGTGCAAGCATTGATTTGGCTCGAGCTGTAACAGCTGCTAAACAAGCCGCATCGCTTGCTCTTGAACGTTACATAAGCGGTCAAAACGACTACAACACCGTGATTGTGGCGCAACAAGCCCTGCAGCGGGTACAAAACGCCTCGGTTCAGTCACAAACCAGTAACCTGTTGGGTTATGTGGCCGTATTTAAAAGCTTAGGGGGCGGTTGGTCGGGTGATATGACATTACCTGTTTTGCCAGCCGAAATAGTCGCAACGATGAACCAACGAACCGATTGGGGCAATGCCCTTTCTAGCGCTTCAGACCCCCGTATGGTCTCAACAAGCGAGCCCAAACCATGAGTCCGCACATGACTAAATTATTTTCGAAAACCTCCCGCACGATGTTCATATTGATGGTTGTCGGCCTCGCAGGTTTCATCACGGGTTGCGACAAACGCACGGCACCCGTGTCGCCAGCGGCAAATGTCACCGTGACCGTGCCGACCAAACAAAACATTGCTCAATACATAACTTTTGACGGCACACTCGCTGCTTCTCAAGACGTTAATCTAGTTGCTCGCGTGTCGGGTTATTTAGATAAAATTTTGTTTAATGATGGTGATCGCGTTAAAAAGAACGATCTGCTGTTTGTGATTCAACAAGATCAATACATTCAAGAGGTTAATTTAAATCAAGCGATCTATAACCAAACAAAAGCAGAACTCATTCGACAAACGACTCTGTTGAAACAAAATGCCACCTCACAGGCTGCAGTCGATCAAGCCCTTTCAAATTCTCAACAAGCTTCAGCTAATTTGAAGCTGGCTCAAATAAATTTAAGTTATACCGAGGTGCGTGCCCCGTTTGATGGACTGATGGGCCGACACTTAATTGACGTAGGTAATTATTTACCGGCAGGCGCTTCAGGTTTGAAACTGGCATCTATACAAGTATTGGCACCTATTTATCTTTATTTTGCTTTAAACGAAATAGAGGTCTTAAAGTATTTGCAGATAACTTCAAAAGATGCGAATCGCAAGCAGGGTACCGATAAAAGACCTGTCTATGCCAAGCTGCAAACAGATGAAACGTATTTACACGAGGGTTTTTTAGACTTTGCAGCAAATCAACTTAATACGTCTACCGGTGCCTTACAAGTTCGGGGTGAATTTAAAAATGCCAATGTGTCACTCATACCTGGCTTATATGCCTCTGCATTAATGCTAACCAGTGATCTTAAAGAGGGTTTGCTGGTGTTAAAAAGCGCTGTATTGTCTGATCAGTTAGGTGATTATGTGTTCGTTGTGGGTAGCGACAAAAAAGCGATTCGTAAAAATATTAAATTAGGTCAAACCTATGGGCCGTTAGTCGCTGTTGAATCAGGTTTGATTGACACTGACCAAGTCGTGATGAATGGCTTTATTACGCTAAGCCCAGGTCAAACGGTCAATGCAACAGTTGGCAAACTGCCAGAACCCATCATGCCTGCGCTTAAATAAGACGGGCAACAGAAATGCTTTCAAAAATATTCATCGAACGCCCAATTTTAAGTAACGTCATCGGCATTATTATTGTGTTGATCGGGGCGGTTTCAGTATTTGGTTTGCCCGTCTCGCAATATCCGAATATGGTTCCCCCAACCATTCAGGTCACTACCAACTGGCCGGGTGCCAGTGGGCGTTTGATTCAAGAGTTGGTGGCAAGCAACATTGAAACCCAAGTTAACGGCGTTGATGGCATGTTGTATATGCAGTCTTACTCAACCGATGCGGGTACGTATTCCTTGACAGTGACCTTTGCCGTCGGCACAGACCCCAACTCAGCTCAGGTGAATGTTCAAAACCGCGTGGCGATTGCGCTGCCTTCGCTGCCCCAAGCGGTACAAAAACAGGGTGTAACCACTAAAACCCAATCAACTGCTATTTTACTATTCGTTACCGTTACGTCTAAAGATAATAGCCGCGATGCCTTATTTTTAAGTAACTTCGCCAACTTGCAAATGCAAAATCGTTTGGCGCGCATACCTGGCGTTGCTGCAGCCAACGTGTTTGGTGTGGGTAATTACAGTATGCGAGTGTGGCTTGACCCTTCACAAATGAAAAGTCGTAATCTTACGCCTAACGAGGTGATGGAAGCCATTAACAAGCAAAATATTTTGCTGTCAGCTGGGCAAATAGGTTCACCGCCCGTACCCAATGGCCAAGACTTTCAATACACGCTCAATGTTACAAGCGCTATGACTACGCCCGAGCAATTTGAACGTATTGTGCTCAAGGCTGATAAAAACGGTGAAATTACGCGTTTGCGCGATGTGGCACGGGTAGAGCTTGGCAGCCAAAACTATAACCAGTTTTTTAAATTAGATGAAAAGCCTGCTGGTGGCATAGCGATTTATCAAAACCCAGACGCTAATGCACTGAACGTTGCACAAGCAGTGCGCGATGAAATGGCCCTTATTGCAAAATCTTTTCCGCCTGATATTCAATGGTCAATTCCGTTTGATACGACTACCTTTGTAAAAGCATCAATCGACGAGGTTTACACCACTTTATACGAAGCTGGCTTACTGGTACTGTTAGTTATTTTGGTTTTTTTACAAAACTGGCGCATGACCTTAGTGCCCGCCGTCACGATTCCAGTCACCATTATTGGTGCTTTTGCCGGTATGGCAGCCTTGGGTTTTTCAATTAACTTGCTGACCTTGTTTGCGATTGTGGTGGTCATTGGTATTGTGGTTGATGACGCCATTGTGGTAGTTGAAGGTGTGGCTAAAAAAGTCGAAGCGGGTGCGAAACCTAAACAGGCTGCCACTGAGGCCATGACAGAATTGATGGCACCGATTATTGGTATTACTCTAGTGTTGATGTCGGTGTTTTTACCTGCAGCGTTTATTACAGGTATTACAGGTGAAATGTATAGGCAGTTTGCTCTGGTTATTGCCATTACAGCTTTACTGAGTGGTATTTGCGCGATCAGTTTAAGCCCCGCCCAAGCCGGTGAGTTCCTGAAAGCAATTAAACCCGGCGCAGTGAAAAAGAAAAATTTCTTTTTTGCATGGTTTGACAGGGGCTTTGAAAAGGTGTCTGTCAACTACGCCAAAATGATGCATTTTTTCATGGAAAAACGCAACATTGTGGCGCTTGCAGGCTTGGTCATGATTGGCCTTTCCGTATATAGCTTAGCGCGAATTCCCTCGGGTTTTATACCCACTGAAGACCAAGGCTATTTATTGATTTCAGTCGATACCCCTAAGGCTGCTTCGCTTGCACGCACTGAAAAGTCAATGAGTGAAATACGCGATACGGTTTTAAAAATACCGGGCATTGACCAAATTGTGACTATTGGTGGCATTAGCGTTTTAAACAATAACTCGCCTCAGTCAAGTGCCGGTGTGCAGTACGTTATTTTGAAACCCTGGTCTACACGGGGTAAAGCGAAAGATGAAGATTTAAAATCAATCTACAACGCTATTACTTTAGCGATGTCTAAGGTTCAAGATGCCAGTGCGCGGGTTTTGTTGCCGCCCGATATTCCCGGTTTAGGCATGTCGGGCGGTTTTTCTTTGCAGTTATTGTTGACTGATGGTAGCAACAGCTTTGAAAAACTTGACGCTGCTACCAATGATTTTATAGCTAAGGCCAGGCAGTTGCCTGAAATTATGGCCGCTTTCACACCTTTTACTAACACTGTGCCGCAGTATCAATTAACCTTTAACGTAGCCCGTGCTGAAACCCTTGGCGTGCTTATTGGTGACGCCTATGACGTCTTGCAGTCGTACATCGGTTCGTCTTACGTTAATCAGTTTTTTAGGTACGGGCAAACGTACCAAGTGTATGTTCAAGCTGACGGCGCCTTCCGTAATTCTGTTGAAGATATCGGCCGTCTTTACGTTAAGAGCTCTAGCGGTGAGATGGTGCCATTGGGTTCTTTTGTGGATATCAAAGAAACATTTGGCCCACCCATTGCGTCTCAATATAATTTATTTCCAACTGCCGCTGTGGTCGGTGCGGCAGGTGCCTCTGTGAGCTCAGGGCAAGCCCTTGACGCGCTAACGCAGTTGGCTAAAGAGTCATTGCCAGAGGGCGTCAGTTATTTATGGACGGGTATGTCTTACCAAGAACAGTTGGTTGGCAACACGCAAATTTTAGTATTTGCCTTGTCAATCTTATTGGTCTACCTAGTCTTGGCCGGTCAATACGAGTCGTGGGTATCGCCTATTGCGGTGTTAAGTGCAGTGCCACTGGCCTTGTCAGGTATTGCGATTGCATTGACCCTTACGGGCCTTTCAAATAATATTTATGTGCAGATTGGCTTACTACTTATGATTGCGCTGTCGGCTAAAAACGCAATTTTGATTGTTGAAGTGGCCCTTGAAGCACATCATAAACTAGGTATGAGCTTGGTTGATGCTGCCTTACACGCGTCGCATGAACGGTTTAGGCCCATTGTGATGACCTCAATCGCCTTTATTTTAGGCGTAGTGCCGTTGCTAACGTCATCAGGTGCGGGTGCCGCATCGCGTTTTTCAATTGGCATAACGGTATTTAGCGGCATGATTGCTTCAACCTTATTTGCCGTGGCATTAGTCCCTATTTTCTTTGTAAAAATCATGGGTTTCTTTGAAAGTGAAACCGAGCCATATGATGTTGAGGCGAACAAAGAGCATTGACTTTTGTATCACCGCTCATAACCAATGGGCAGTTTTAAACGTGATGTACAACATGTCATTCAATCAGATTTGCAATTAATTTTTTCTAAAGCTGTGACACCACAATGTATTTAATGTTTTCTACCGTTTTAGGTGGGGTGGGGTTGTTCTTGCTGGGCATGTCCATGATGACTGATGGCATGCGACTGGCCGCAGGCCCCACGCTATCAAACATTTTACAAAGCGCTACACGTTCGCGTTGGTCAGCTTTAGCCTCGGGCATGGGGGTCACGGCATTGGTGCAATCGTCAAGTGCAATTACGATTGCATCAATTGGTTTTGTGAATGCGGGCTTGCTGTCTTTGACCGGTGCCATATGGGTATTACTCGGTGCCAATGTAGGTAGCACCATGACTGGGTGGATAGTCGCCATACTTGGTCTCAAACTTAAAATTGATTTACTCGCCATGCCTTTGATTGGTATTGGCGTGTTTATGCGTTTAATTGGCAACGGCAAGCAGTCGGGTGCAATGGGCCAGGCGATAACAGGTTTTGGGTTGCTGTTTTTGGGCATTGCCATGTTGCAAACTGGTTTTGCAGATTTAACGACCCATATTGCACTGCCGCAAGGCGATAGCTTAACGACGATTTTATTGTCTACCTTAATGGGCATGGCGTTAACGATTTTGATGCAGTCTTCAAGTGCATCTACAGTAGTCGCTTTAACTGCCGCGCAAGGTGGCTTGATTGGCATAGAAGCCGCTGCAGCCGTTGTGATTGGCGCAAATGTGGCGACTTCATTTAAAGCGATTTTAGCGGCTCTAGGGGCTACACCGAACGCGCGTCGGGTTGCTGCGGCGCATGTGTTCTTTAATGTATTGACCGCCATTGTTGCATTAGCCTTGTTACCATTTTTAATTGATGGCATTCAGTGGGTTCGCGGTCTAGGCGGTTCAGATTTCGACCCTGCCATCACCCTAGCGATATTTAATACCCTCTTTAACGTGATGGGTGTGATGCTGATTTGGCCCATGAGCGATTACCTAATCAACAAGTTAAAGGGCATGTTTGAGTTAAAACAACACGATATTGGGCGGCCTCGTTACCTTGATGAAACCGCTTTGCCTGTTCCCACGTTAGCGGCACAAGCGCTTTCGCGCGAAATCATGCGCATGATGCGTTTTGCCTGGCAGTGTTTAAGTCAAACGGTTAAACCTCAACAATTGTTACCCAGTGAAAACACCCTACTACAATCTTTAGCCGGCTTGTTACTGGCCAGTGAAACCTTTGTCTCAGGTATGAATCGCAGCGCGATGGACGCTCAGACTGCAAGTCGTTTAGCGCATCTGCTGCGCATCAGGCGTTATCTTGAAAACGTGCAAGACTTAATGCTTGAAGTGTTAAAGCGCCCCAACGTTGAATTGGTCAATGACGATATGCGCAGCGCTTTTCAAGCATTTGAAGACGCTGTGTTGGATGTTGTCAGACAGTTTGAGCCCCTACTAGTTAATGAACTTGAGGGTTCAAACGTTGATCTTGTCGGTGTAAAAAACTATACCGATGAAGCCTACGAATCTTTAAAATCAGCAACACTCACAGCCGGTGCGTTAGGCTTATTAACGATACAAGCAATGGAATCTGGTTTAGCGCGTTTTAGCGCTCAACGCCGAGTCATTCAACAATTAATGAAAGCACACAACTGGCTAGAAAAAGACTTTATCGATCAAGCCAAGCTGAAACCTGAGTCAGACGTTGAACTGGGTCAATAACTGACATGATTGCAATTTTGTCGTCTGTAGTCAGTGGCAACAACATTGCCCATTGGTTTGCCACCCAACCCGCTTCATCTAAACGATAAGGCGCTTTAAATGGCAGTTGTTCAATCACCCCTTGGCGTTGAGATTGTGCAATTAAGGCGCCCAATTTGTCGGCGCAACTTTGTAGGTTAGAGGGTATATCAACGTTGGGGTCTTCAGCTAAAAGTGTTGCATCTGCATACCAAAGCCCAAGGCCTTCTTTGCGAGAGTTGGCCAAGTTAAAACGACTGCCACCTAGGCAAACCATACGCAACAAGGCAGGGTGAATGGTATCGATGCTGTATACCCGGGCTAAGCAACCAACGGTGTAAAGGGTTTCCTCATTTAAACCGGCCTTTTGTACCTCGCTACCTTGCCGAATCGCAACGATACCGAAAGGGGTCTGTTCAGCATGGCATTTTTTAATCAAGTGCAAGTATCGCACCTCAAAAATTTGCAAAGCCATGACGGAGTCTGGCAAGAGGGGGGTAGAAAGCGGAAATAGAGGAATTCTTTGTGGTTGCAAGGCTAATAAACTCATATTTAAATCGTTTTAAGTAAAGGTACTGAAATGTAATTGCATAAAAAAAATAACCCTGCTGACAGCCTGCAGGGCTGGTAACTATATCTATAAAAATGGAATGTACATATAAATAATTATTTTTAGAAAGAGGTGGGCAATGCGTTTCCAAGCACCCAAAGCCAAACACCCCCTAAAACTAATATACCTATTAGAACAAACGCCACCACGCGCAAGGCGATATCGTCACGGGCTGAGGGGGTATTAGGCGCTAATTCACATGCTTTTACGTCGCCGGTAATCATAGGGGGTATTAAACGCTTGCCGCGAAAACCGTAAATAATAATAGCTAATATGTGAACAGTAATCAAAGCAATCACTACGTTACTGAGCATGTGATGAACATTTGTTATGGTCTCAGCCGTTGCGTTACTCACATAAGCGTTTAAAGGCCCTTGCGTCATGATGTCATCGGTTGAAAACAAGCCAGTAAACGCTTGGGTGCCAATAACCCCCAATAAAAACATAGTTGACCAACCGCCAATAGCGCTATGACCCGCATCAGGCTTTACTTTACTAGCGTTTTTTAAATACGTTAAAACTTTTCTGGGCCCTTTGACAAACTGGTTAAAACGGGCATAACGCGAGCCGAAAAAGCCCCATACAATACGAAAAGTAATTAAGCATAAGGCAGCAATACCAAACTTAATGTGCAGTTCCATCCATAACCCACCGATATTGACCGTAATAATGGCGCCAAATACACAGATGGTGAGTGCCCAGTGAAATAACCGGGTGGGAAGGTCCCACACACGAACGAGGGGTTGTGGCGTGAGATTTTTTGCAACGGGTGCGACCGCTGGCTGAAAAGGTTTCATAAATTCGTTATTGTTCTGTGTTTGTGCGTCAATAGTAAAGATTAAGCAAAAGAGCTTGGGCAAAAAACTTTTTTACTTTCTGTTACTTAGTCATTTTGTGATCATAGCCTGAACCCACCTAACAACCTCGGTTTAGGCATGAGTCACGCCATCATACAAAAATGATATAATTTAGGGCTGTAAAAAGAGAATGGCGCATTAGCTCAGCCGGTTAGAGCGACGGAATCATAATCCGCAGGTCCCCTGTTCGAATCAGGGATGCGCCACCAA
>JBDNHM010000133.1:0-1332 GCA_041688825.1 Burkholderiaceae bacterium
AGCCTAAGTTAAAAGGGTTACACAAAATGAGCTTAGTTAAGAAGCGCCAGATTCACAGTTCTGAGTTTAAGGCCAAAGTTGGGCTTGAAGCCATTCGTGGTGTTAAGACGATTAATGAGATTGCCCAAGAGTTTGGTCTTCACCCGGTGCAGGTAAGCCAGTATACCCGAGTTCGACAGTTTGCCCCACTGAATTCCCTGTAACCATCTGATTTGTTTCGGTTTAGTAGCGCTTTTGAGTGATATTTTGTAATGGCACGTTTTGAGCCAATAGTGTTGACATGTATCGGTATTAGCGGTATCGTAATGGCATGTTTATCAAACTTACTAAATCTGGTCCACGCCAATATCTTCAGCTAGTTGAAGCCTTTCGCGATGACACCGGCCGCCCTAAACAACGCACTGTCGCCACGCTTGGCCGGTTAGACCTGCTAGGTGACTCACTGCAGTCGATGCGCGATGGCCTCACTCGACTGCTGGGTGACCAAGAAATTACAGATATAAATGTAGACCCTTGTAATGGCACGCCTGAGTTTGAGTCGTCTCGTGCACTGGGTGATTTATGGGCATTGAATTCTATTTGGAAGCAACTCGGTTTAGACCAACTGCGCCAGACTTTGCGGCAACATACTCGTCATCAAATCGATATTGAAGCGTTACTGCGACTCATGGTGCTCAACCGTTTGTGTGATGCAGATACCAAACTTGGGTTATTGCGTTGGTTGCAAACCGTGAGTCTGCCAGAGTCAGATTTAAAGGTGGTTAGTCACCAACACCTACTTCGCACAATGGATGCCCTCATTGAGCACCAAAGCATTATTGAAGATGCTGTCGCTGCTGCGGTTCGACCGATGGTGAATGCTGAACTATCTGTCGTGTTTTACGACATGACCACTATACGAGCCGCAGGCTTATCTGAGCAAGACGATGATGTACGCAAATACGGTATGTCTAAAGAAGGTGGTATTGCACGTCAATTTATGCTCGGTTTAGTACAAACCGCAGAAGGCATACCGCTTTACCACGAAGTCTTTAACGGCAACACCGCTGAGGTGGGCACTTTAAAAGATTCCCTACAGAAGGTCATGGCACGCTTCCCAATACAAAGAGTCATTGCGGTGGCTGACCGAGGCTTATTGTCATTGGGTAACTTAGAAGAGCTGCAGGGCATGACCACCCCAGGCGGCCAACCGCTTGAGTTCATACTGGCAGTGCCAGGTAGGCGATACCACGAGTTTGTAGAGCTTTTAGAACCTATTAACAATCAAGCTGCTGAAACGGCAAAGACAACACCGACGAGTGAAACCCCAGAACTGGTTGACGAAGCACAATG
>JBDNHM010000134.1:0-4663 GCA_041688825.1 Burkholderiaceae bacterium
CCATGAGAATCACTAACTTTGGCAACGAACAAGAAGAAACCTTGCTAGACCCAGTTGATGTAGCCAAAAGGTCTATAGAGGTAATTCTGTCTAATAATACGGGTGCTGTTATTGATGTAAGGCTTACGCAGTGATTATTGATCATTTTTGCAGTACCCGTGGCATCATTTACTTGAGATTAACGAATTGATTATTGAAGAAACGTACAAAAATAAATTACTTGAAATGCTGGTTGCCATTGATGGTGTTTGCAAAAAAAATAACATTCAATATTGGTTAGATGGCGGCACCTTATTGGGTGCATACCGCTATGGTGGCTTCATACCGTGGGACGACGACGTCGACATTGGTGTCATGCGCGCTGATTTTCCTAGAATAAAAAAAGCGTTAACTTTAGAGCTGCCTAACCAGTTTTTTCTACAAACTGATGACTCTGAATTAAATTACAAACACGCATTTATAAAAGTAAGAGACACACAAACCACAAGTACAGCCAAGCTTGACAGTACCTACGATCAACGCGGTTTATTTATTGATATTTTCCCGTTTGATTTTGTGCCGAAATCACATGTTTTACGGGTTTTGCATTACATCATTGCAAAAATGCGTCTGTTTCTCGTTGTGTATGAAAAACAAAACGTCATTGACTTTAGCGACGCAAGAAGAGAAAAAAAAGAATTAACATCTGATGCTAATTATGTGTCTTCTTCTGCAACAGTTATCAGTGGTGATGGTGATGAGGTTAGTGGTGGTGAGGTTACTGGTGCGATAAATAATTCAACAACAAACACGATCAGTCTTACCAAATCTAATGCTCAGAATGATATACAAAGCGACAAAGGTTTCAACAAAAAAACGAATAACTTTTCAACTCATGTGTTTTACTTATTACTGAACTGGGTACCCAAACGATTTTGGTCTTGGCTTTTATATGCCACACGTCAAACCGTTATAAATAAAAAACATATTGGTGATGGTTATTGCTTTCCTACATTTTTCTTTAAATCGATTAGAGAATACGACGTGTACTTCCCACTGACTGACATTCAGTTTGAGGGCAAAACATTCAGCGCCCCGCACAACGTACCGCGCTACCTAACGTCGCTATATGGTGCAGACTACATGACCCCTCGGCAAGATTTGCATACTCAACATATGGAATCTCTTCAAAACGTAGATGACTCAAAGGCTTGAGGGGTTTAATTGGTTAGGTAGATTTGGTACAAGAAGTAAGAGGGGCATGTAAAAATATAAGCATTATGACCGACACGCTTTCACAACCTGTTCAGCCTCTTGTGCTGTCAAACTGGGTGAAATAGGCAAGCTAACAATTTCATCGTGAATACGTTCAGCAATGGGGAAGTCGCCCTTTTTAAAGCCCATGTTTTTAAACGCACCCTGCAAGTGTGGCGGTATAGGGTAGTGAATTAAGGTGCTCACACCTTGGCTTTCTAACTGCTTTTGAAAACCCGCGCGGTCGGCATGGCGCACCACGTATAGATGCCAAACGGGGTCAGCCCAGTTGGGTACGGTTGGCAAAACTAGGCGGCTAGAAGCTTGCCTGCTCGCGACTAGATCGACTGCTGCTGTACCGTGTGCACCAGTTGTGTCAGTTGTGTCTGTTGTGCCAGTTGTGCCGCTTTTAGCCAAACCCTTTTGATACTGCGCAGCAATCACACTACGCCTTGAATTCCACTCGTCTAAATACGCCAGCTTGACCCTTAATATGGCGGCCTGTATGGGGTCTAGGCGACTATTGTAGCCTTGCTCTTCGTTCACGTATTTCACACGAGAGCCGTAATTGCGCAAAACCTTGATGCGATCGGCCAATTCAGGGTCGTTGGTTGTTACCGCACCAGCATCGCCCATGGCGCCTAAATTTTTGCCGGGGTAAAAGCTCCAGGCGACGGCATCGCCATGGCCGCCTAGGCGTTTGCCTTTGTAAAGTGCACCGTGCGCTTGTGCACCGTCTTCTAAAACACGTAAACCGTGCTTGCGAGCAATTTCTAAAATTGGGTCAAGGTCTGCGGGTTGGCCGTACAAATGAACCGGCAAAATGACTTTTGTTTTGGAAGTGACAGCCGCTTCGATTAAGGTTGGGTCTATGTTGTAGGTTGCTTCATCAGGCTCAACCGGCACGGGTGTGGCACCACACTGCGCAACCGCCAACCACGTGGCAATATAGGTGTTGCTGGGCACAATCACTTCATCACCTGGCCCTACCCCCATGGCTCGCAAAGCTAAATGTAAGGCGTCTAAACCATTTGCCAAACCGATGGCATGATCAACTTCACAGTAGGCGGCGTAATCTGCCTCAAACTGATCAACCTCTGGCCCACCTATAAACCAACCCGAGCTCACCGCTCGTTGAATGGCCTCGTCGAGTTCTACTTTTAACTCGATGTATGGGGCTTTGAGGTCTAGAAAGGGAATCATATTGGGGGGGCTGGTTAGAAAGCTGTTGATGAATAAAGCATTTATGATTAAGTAACTGATTAAGTGGCTGATTATTTTGCTTTGGCTAATTTAACTGAATTTTTAATAAAAACACGATAGCAACACCCTAAATTTGATAAATCATCTTAGACCAAAATCATGATATTTCAGCCACATCAATGGTGAACCACGTTGAGCCAGGTTGCCTTTCAATGTTAATTTGACCATTTTGCTTTAAGCGATAAATAAGATTGCAGCAGTGCCTTGGGTTCGACAAAACGACTGGGTTAAAGATTGCAACATTATTACCTACAGGCCGTCGTACTGACTGCACCAAAAGACCTGGATGCCCTTCTTTATGTATGCGCGTTCCAACCGACTGGGCAAATTCATAATTGAAAGGATGAAGTAAATCTTTGTACTCTTCTGTTTTTTTTGTTAAATCAAGCAAAGCAACTTGGCATGCAACCAAATACACTTTGCGTTCTGCAACAACCTCTTGGCGCTCAAACCCTGCATCACTTAGTATGCCGTTATACCAGTGATAGGCTGATTCCCAAACAGTTGTTTCTACCGAATCTGAGCCATACCAAACACCATAAGTGCCGTCTGAAAAACGACTCGATTGCCAATGCTTGAAAGGCCATGTAATCGCATTGAACCAATCAGCTTGCTCAAAAGGTCGATCAATAACAGGCTTATTTGACTTATATAAAGCGGGTTTGGCATCACTTTCTACTTTTTGGGCCAACAACCATTCTGAAGGGTCGGTAGTTAGGTCATTAAACAAATCTTGTGACTGAGCCAGTGAAACGATATTTCTTTTAACGTCTTGACTAAAATCTATTAATGAAACTTCATTAAAAATATTGTTCATAGCTTATTCATACTCAGACTAAAAATTAAAGGTTATGCATTAATGATGACGCGCACGCTCTAAATAAGCGCTAACCATCAGCAGCCCAGCAAACCCCCATTCTTTCATCACCTCAACAGGTGTTAAATTATCAAATGCCTTGTTGCGACTGGTGACCCATTTGTATGCTAAATCTCGATTTTGTGGAAATAATAATCTCAGGTTTTTATGCATGCCCAATAGGTGCCCAACACGTTCGTACTGGTCGCGACTGGTACCGATGGGCTCGCCCTTTCTATAGCGCGTCAGTGCTGCACGATTATTTTGGGCCAGACCAAGCAAGGCAGCTTGATCTTCAGTGCTTAACTGCCAATGATCGAGCAACACCATGACCATTTTTGCTAAGGCACCACGGTCTTCTGATGCAATCGCAACTTTTTCAGCAGAGGCCGCCATGGTTAACCCATTAAATATAAGAATCACTCATTGTACCAATAAAAAGATTTTAAATAACAAAAATAGTTTTTATTGTTACAAATTAACGAATTTCTTCTATAAATGTCCGGCCCGATCTAATGGGCAAGCTCGGGGCAAACCGAGCACTGTAATTAGACGTCACCCCGTTTTTACCAAGCGATTCAGTGAGCCCAGAGACGGTTCAATGACTGCGATTTTGAGGTTAGCGTCGCGCTTTTTTAAACTCGCCGCCATGCCAATACCCGCTGAACCACCACCCGCAATGACGATATCGTATTGTTTTTGTGCACTTGCCATGATTGTCTGCCTCAGTTTAAATATTTTTAATATGTTTATTTATAAACTGAGCATGACGTTAGCGCATGATGAGGGAAATGGCAAGATGTTGTTGAGTATTTAGGGGTAGATGAAATAACAGAGGCGAGGGTATTTAATAATTTCAACAAGTGTCACAATCTCACCCTTACTGGAAATCGTTAGAAGGAAACAAGTGGCTTATTTTTTGCCTCTATCAATTGGTGGTGAACTTTTTGATTTATCGCATTTAGAACCATTTACTTTTAAGGTTTGTAGCGAACTTGCTAAAAAAGACTTGAAAGTGCACGTCACCTATTTCAACCATTGCTTTACGGAAAAGTATGACTTCGCAAAACATGTAACCGGTGAACCAATTTTTAATGCACAAACTGACAAAAAATGCATATTTTGTCGTGTTCGCTACAGGCTTTCTCGTAATTTACCTGAGCTGATTCAAAGCTTGGGTGATCCAAAAAGGAAAGTCAGAGAAACTGCTGCTGCGCGAAATTGGTGCTACTCGATCACAATTAATAGCCCAACGGGCCCGTACCATATATTTTTTGAAATAAGGCGTGCCTCTGATATTCAGAAGAAAAC
>JBDNHM010000018.1:0-1039 GCA_041688825.1 Burkholderiaceae bacterium
AAGCCATGCGCTTTTTTATCTTACTTTATTAGCCCCTTTTCTCGCTTGGGGCATTGCCAAACTTCACGGTGAAACAGTCATTTGGAAGCGATGGTGGTTAGCAATTTGGTTGGTTTTAGTCACCCACCCGCTGTTAGACCTCATGACCGTGTATGGCACTCAACTACTCATTCCATTTTCCAGCCACCCTTTTGGTGTGGGCAGTATTTTTATTATTGACCCGCTCTATACCTTGCCCCTATTAGTGGGTTTGGTGATGGCATTATGGCTAAAATCTACGCGTGGTTTACGTTGGAACCAAGCTGGCTTGGCTTTCAGTATGGCTTATTTAGCTTGGAGTGTTGTCATACAAAGTCACATGCTGGGCATTGCTGAAAAATCATTACAAGCAAACAATATTCAAGCTGAACGCATACTCGTCACCCCAACTGCTTTCAACACCGTTTTGTGGCGCTTTGTGGCCATGACACCTGATTATTATTACGAAGGGTTCAGTTCACTTTTAGACGACGACAAACAAATCAAGTGGTTAACTTACCCCAGATGCGATGCTCTGATGCAGGCCAACCTAAACAACCCGAGCGTAAAAGCAATTGCAGATTTTAGCCACGGTTTTTATACCCTTACGCAACAAAATGACCGACTTGTTGTGACAGATCTACGCATGGGGCAACAACCATTCTATTTCTTTAGTTTTGATGTGGGCAACGCCAATCAATTAAGTAATGGCAAAACCCTTGTCACCAACGTTGGCCAGCGCCCTAATTTAGACACCGCCCTACCGTGGTTATGGGCTCGCATTGGTGGGGAAAACATACCTCTTTCTGATGCGAAGAACTCAATACCCACCGATCAACAGCGGGTGGCAGCATGCGGTTTTGAAACAACGCAATAGACATACCGAATTAGGGTATTCAAAAGTCTTTCGTATATTAGCCATTCTTGGGCTTGAGTTAAGCATCCGCCCCAAAGGCGGCTTACGCATCAGCCATTCGCAACAGTCGCTTTGCTGAGATCTGTATACCTGACTCTATACTCA
>JBDNHM010000019.1:0-4841 GCA_041688825.1 Burkholderiaceae bacterium
ATATGGTGGAGCCGGGGGGAATTGAACCCCCGTCCATAAGCCCTCTACAGACAGTTCTACATGCGTAGTCGATACATTTTGAATTTAACCTTGGTATATGCCTACCGACAGGCCGGACCTTGGCGATTCACTTAGTTTTAGGGCTTGAGTTCGTGACCCAAACAAGCACGATTCTTTGTAAATGACGCTGCTGTAGTTTTACCCACCTGACCCAAAGACAAATCAGTGCAGCGGCTCACCGCTTAAGCGGCCAGAGCGAAACGCTCGTCGTTGGCGTTTATAGATTTCCAGTGGATTTACGAGCTGACTGGTGCTCGGCATGCCCTGTTCTGCTTCGCGACCCACGTCGAAACCAGGTCGGCCCCAGATACTTAAAACAAAAAGTAACGCTGTGACGAGTGTACTTTAATAGTGTAACGATTTTTTGGACTGCGTATTACAACTAAAGTTCTTTTTATTTATTAACCTGCTTTTAAAGATGCTGCTAAAACAGGCTCACTGTATTTTTCACTTTCAGCATCTACCATTTCTCTGAGCTCTTTACCGGCTTTGAAATGGGGTACAGACTTACCCGGCACTAGCACTTGCTCACCCGATTTAGGGTTGCGGCCCACGCGTGGTGCGCGGACCGACAACGCAAAACTACCAAAACCACGAATCTCGATACGTTGGCCATCAGCCAATGCCTCAACCATTGCGTCGAGAATCGTTTTAACAGCGTAATCGGTATCGCTAACAGCCAACTGTGGGTGGTTGGCTGCCAAAGCTGCGATAAGTTCAGACTTCGTCATGTTTGATCAATGATTGCAGTGACGATTACTCGCCGCTGCTAGCCTGATCAAGTTTAGCTTTCAACAATGCACCTAAATTGGTGGTACCTGTTGATGCGCCAGCTTCAGTCATACGTTGCATTGAATCGGCTGTATCAGCACTGTCACGGGCTTTGATTGAAAGCTGAATCGAACGCGCCTTGCGGTCAACGTTGATGATCATCGTTTCAATGTTGTCGCCTTCTTTCAGCGCTGTGGTTGCGTCTTCAACACGCCCTGATGAAATTTCAGAGGCACGTAAGTAACCTTCAACTTCAAGTGACAAGGTAACCACTGCACCTTTCGCTTCAACAGATTTTACGGTACCCGGAACAGTAGCGCCTTTATCGTTCGTGCTGACGTAGTTGTTGAAGGGGTCGCCCTCAAGCTGCTTAACACCTAACGAAATACGCTCTTTGTCGGTATCGATTGCCAACACTGTGGCCTCGAGCTCGTCGCCTTTCTTGAAGTTACGCACGGCTTCTTCGCCGGTTTCATTCCAAGACAAGTCAGACAAGTGCACCAGACCATCGATGCCGCCAGCCAAACCAACGAACACACCAAAATCGGTGATTGATTTGATTGCGCCTTTGACTTTGTCACCGCGCTTAAAGTTAATTGCGAATTCTTCCCATGGGTTTGCGCGGCATTGTTTCATACCAAGCGAAATACGACGACGTTCTTCGTCGATTTCAAGAACCATGACTTCAACTTCATCACCCAAAGTAACCACTTTACGGGGATCAACGTTTTTGTTGGTCCAGTCCATTTCTGAAACGTGAACTAAACCTTCAATGCCGGCTTCGACTTCAACAAATGAACCGTAGTCAGTTAAGTTGGTGACTTTGCCGAATAAACGGGTATGTTGTGGGTAGCGACGTGCTAAACCCACCCATGGGTCTTCGCCAAGTTGCTTGACGCCAAGTGACACACGGCTTTTCTCTTGATCGAACTTCAAAACTTTGGCTTCGACTTCTTGACCAACCGTCAACACCTCTGAGGGGTGACGAACACGGCGCCATGCCATGTCGGTGATGTGCAAGAGACCGTCAATGCCGCCCAAGTCAATAAACGCGCCATAATCGGTGATGTTTTTGACAGTGCCCTTAACGATAGAACCTTCTTGCAAGTTCTCAAGAATCTTTTGGCGCTCTGCACCCATGCTAACTTCAAGCACGGCACGGCGTGACAAGACGACGTTATTACGCTTGCGATCAAGCTTAATAACGCGGAACTCAAGCGTTTTGCCTTCGTATGGGGTGGTGTCTTTAACGGGGCGCACATCAACCAACGAACCGGGCAAGAATGCACGTATGCCGTTGGCCATAACAGTTAAGCCGCCTTTGACTTTACCTGTAATCGTGCCGGTAACCAATTCGTTTTTCTCAAGCGAAATTTCAAGCGACAACCACGCTGATAAGCGTTTAGCGCGATCGCGAGACAAAACAGTATCGCCGTAACCATTTTCAAGCGCATCAATTGCAACTGATACAAAATCACCAGGCACGACTTCAATTTCGCCCTGATCATTGAAAAATTCTTCTACTGGAATGAGTGCTTCTGATTTTAAGCCCGCATTAACAACCACGAAGTTGTGATCGATGCGAACGACTTCTGCTGAAATGACTTCGCCAATTTTCATGTCTTGTTTTTTAAGACTTTCGGCGAACATATTGGCAAAGCTTTCGCTAGCCGTTTGTGTAGTTTGTTGAGTGGGCATGTGTAAGGGAATTCCTGGTGGGTTTAAAAAACCCGGGTTCACACTAAAGCGACCATTCGCTTCGGTGGTATTAATAAAACCGCTGCAGTTATAACTGTTGCGGGGCTAGGGCTTGATTTATGTTTGACCACCGATCAAGTATTGACTGTACGGTTTGCGCGATGGTTAAGTTTGAAGAGTCAACTATAAACGCATCGTGCGCGGCCACAAGTGGCGCAACCGCCCTTTGCGTGTCACGTGCATCGCGCTTGCGCATGTCTTGCAAAAGGTCTTCAATATTAGCAGAAATACCCTTTTCGATCAACTGCTTACAACGTCTTTGGGCGCGCGCCTGAACATCGGCCACTAAAAATATTTTAAGGGGCGCGTCTGGGAACACAACCGTACCCATATCGCGACCATCTGCCACCAAACCAGGGGCCAAACGAAACGCATGCTGACGGTCAAGTAGGGTTGCACGTAGCAACGCTGATGATGCAATTTGAGAGGCAAAATTACCCACTTCTTCTTGACGAATTTGATCTGTTACGTTTTTACTATCGAGCCAAACACCTTGATCGCTAAAAGCGATCTGCATATGACTAGCCGCATGGGTGATTTCATCAATTTGATCTGCGCTTAAGCCCATATTTAAAGCATTTAACGCCGACAAACGATAGAGAGCACCGCTATCAAGTATGTGCCAACCGCCTAATGCTTGGGCAACCAAGCTAGCTACCGTACCCTTGCCAGACGCGGTGGGGCCATCAATAGCAATAACAGGATGCAAGACAGATTGTTGTGTCGTTAAGGGGGCATTCAAGGGGGAATTTAAAACCGTCATCTGATAAATCAAACCTAAATTACAAATGCACAAAAGCCAATGTAGGAACGTACACAATATTTATGACGCACAGCGCTCATTATGATCTTGACTGAGTGCAGACGATATACGATGCACAAATAGCTATTACTGAAAAACCTAATAAGTATTGAATGCGCTCTAACAGTTAACAAGTTGCCTATACACATCAAAATAATCTGGAAATGTTTTAGCGACGCAACCAGGGTCAAGCACACGAATCAGTACCGGCCCAAAAGTTGCCAATGAAAAACACATTGCCATACGGTGATCATCGTATGTATGAATATCGGCTGTCTGCCAAGCATCGTCTGCAATGGGCCACACTTTTAACCAGTCGTCACCACTTTCAACATGCGCCCCAATTTTTCTAAGCTCAGTCTGCATGGCGTGAATACGGTCAGTTTCTTTAACGCGCCAGCTACCAATATTGCGTAACAGGCAAGGCCCATCAGCATAAATCGCTAATACTGCTGCAGTCATGGCTGCATCGGGTATTAAATTAAAATCTAAATCGAATGCACGCAGCTTCAATAAGCCAGGTGGTCGTTTAATTTGAATGGTGAGCGCACCGTAGGTGATGTCAGCACCCATCGCTTGTAATGTGTGCGCAAACTTTACATCACCTTGAATACTGTGATCATCAACGCCATAAAGGGTTACCGGGCCGCCGCCCATTAAACCTAACGCCATAAAATAAGAAGCTGATGAGGCATCGCCTTCAACAGCAATATGATTAGGCGAAACATAACGTGATTGAGCTGCAATACAGTAGGTTTGCGAATCAACTTGCTCAACCTTTACACCAAAGCGCGCCATGAGATTAAGGGTGATATCAATATAAGGGCGAGAAATAAGCGTGCCCACTACTTCAATCACAACAGCTTGCTGAGTACGTTGTGCCACGCATGGCGACACCATTAGCAAGGCGGTCAAAAACTGGCTAGAAACAGACCCTTTAACCTGCACCCGGCTAGCCGTCAATTGACCTTGACCGATGTGCAACGGTGGGTAACCCGGCTCGCCTAAATAATCAACTGTTGCACCCCAAGCTCGCAGGGCATCGACTAAATCACCAATCGGTCTTTCATGCATACGGGGCACACCAGACAAGGTGTAGTCGCCACCCAACACGGCAAGAGCCGCGGTTAATGGACGAAAAGCCGTGCCCGCATTGCCTAAAAATATTTCAGATTTTGCAACCTTGAATGACAAGTGGTTCTGATCTGCTTTAGCATTACCTATCACCGACACTTCAGTTTCGCTATGCCGTTTAACATCAACACCTAGTTTTTCAAGCGCATCTAACATCACATCGGTATCGTCAGATTTCAATAAACCTGTGATGCGCGTTGCACCCTGCGACAAAGCCGACAACAACAAAACGCGGTTTGAAATGCTCTTAGAGCCAGGCAAAGTCATCTGACCGCTGGCGTGACGAACGGGCGGCAAGGTTATGGCACTTAAAGAA
>JBDNHM010000135.1:0-1288 GCA_041688825.1 Burkholderiaceae bacterium
TGAGCCTTAGTCTTAACAGATGCTGAGGGGTTGACGGTTGGCTTTGCATGAGCTGCAGGTTTAGTAGCTGATTTAGCTACGGGTTTAGCCACTGATTTAACCGCTGGTTTAACTGCGGGCTTAGTCACTGATTTCGCCACAGGTTTAATCGCTGATTTCGCCACTGATTTCGCCACTGGTTTAGCCACTGATTTCGCCGCTGATTTCGCCGCTGGTTTAACCGCGGGTTTAGCTAAGGATTTAGCCACTGGTTTAGAAATGGGTTTCACTGTTGCTTTGGCCACTGGTTTAGCCGAGGGTTTAGCTACCTTAGTAGCCTGACCTTTAGCGGCAGGAAATTTAGCTGCCACTGCTGGTTTTTTAGTCATTATTTTGCTAGTTTTAGCTGTTTTCGAGGCAGTTGCTGCCTTTGCATGAAGGGGTTTTTGCGACAAGCTGCTGTTTTTTTGAGTAATCATAAGGTGGGCTCTACTTGTTCTTAAGGCTTAATTGATGAATAAGGGCGACAAGAGACTAAACTTAGATGCAACATGGCGCACCCCTTGACGGGTGCAGTATTAAAACGATTAGTGAGATAAATTCAAAAGATGTAACTTAAAGATCTAAGCGTATTAAATATACGTAAAAACCCTCTAGTTTACCTTGATTTGTGGTTCGTTTCTAATCAAGGTTTGAGTCGTTCATTCTTTTTGAATAATTTATTAGACTCAATATGCGTTTAGAAAGTTCCTGATAATTTTCATTATCTTTAGGTTGGCTCAAACCACGGGCAATAAGCACTTGCTGTTCACGCTTGAGATTATCTAACTCGATACGCGTCATAGCGTCTTGCCACTCGATATGGGGGTTAGGTAAGTCTGCTTGCGAAATGACCTCACTCGCCAACCGCGAAAGCACCTGGTGCAAATCGCTTTCTGGGTCTGCCGCCTCAATAAGTGCGCCAAGGTGGCGCCCCTGACTGGCTTTAACTAAAACAATAAACTCAATCACTAAATCTAAATGCTCGCCCGCTTGAAGCACTTCAAGTTGATGATCACCCATATTGTCAATCAAACTAGGGTGAGTAATAAGTAGCATAAAAAGGCGTTTCGCTAATGGTGCTACGACCCCTCTGCCCGCTTTAAAAAAACCTGAGCGCCGAGTTAAACGGTAATTTGATTCATCGATTCCCTCATTTGAATCAGGGTAGCCATCGTATTCGGAGCTTTGTGGGCTTTGTGAACTTTGCACGTTAGAATGACCTGACACGGCATTACTGTGTGGTGAAGACTTCAATGCTGCCCCAAAA
>JBDNHM010000136.1:0-26157 GCA_041688825.1 Burkholderiaceae bacterium
GTGGCAAATACCCGAGCCAGTCTCTCAGTGCGTTCAGACTCTTCGGGGTTGAGCAGTGTCTTTCGGCGCTTGAGCGTTCCCTCAGGCACGATGCGAAAAAGTAGCAACGAGGCCTGCTCACCGTGTATCGCTATCCGGTTAACCATTGTTCGAAGCGCAGCCTTTGGAATACCACTTGACACCACTCGGTCTAATTCTGCAAATGTTGTAGGCACAGGCATCAAACTCATGGCGGCACCAATTTGTTCGGGACGTATAGCAAGCATGTCAACTCCTTTCATCAGTTGATGCCTTGATTGTAGTCTATTTGATGCTGATTCAAGACTAATTCTAGAGGCCCGATCGAATGCTCTTGCGTCAAGACTTCCATTGGTTGAGATGCACTGGTGCCGTATGGCTCATGTACCTTATTTGTCTTGCAAATTGACTGAGCGATATGACAGCTGGTTCTGCATGGTGGTAATGACACACTGATTTAATCAGATCAATAATGAATCAAAAGATAATACTGAGGAACCTTTATGCTGCATCGTGTCAAATTTATTAACTCCGGAGCTTAAGTCACAACAACAATATAAATAAGGAGTTTAAAGATGGACTTTTACGCCATTGAGGATCACCTGGTCCAAAGTTATACAAGGCAACAAGCAATGGCTGACAGAATGCTCGTTGACATCAGCGAAGTTGCCACCAAAGTAGGGTTCAGGGCACCTGTTGCCATGACAAAAAGTGCATGGGCCGATTGTGTGTGGTGGCCTCAAACCACAACAAACCACAAGGTAAACATTCAAACTGAAGAGGGTAGGTTGTGTGATGTGGTGTATGCCGCCATGTTGGCAGCCAAACTGAGCGAGGGCATGTCACGAACGATTTTTGATGTTTATCGAGTGCCCGTGACCGGTAAAAGGGTCAAGCCACGTCGCACCACACTGGTTATGCAAATCGGTCCTGGTGATATCAAAGAACCTGTCATAACGATCTCGATGCCTGGAGAAATTTAAAAATTGAGAGGCAGTGGTCTGGAAACAGTTTAATTCCGGGCCACTTTGAGGCCAAGTTGTCAAAGATCGGCACAGCGCATCAAGCTTTAGGGCTACAAATTCCCCAGATGTTGACTTTATCTTGGCGTGGTTCACTTCATAAGCCAAGTCAAAATGAACGCAAATACAACGGCCACTATGACTCCTACAACCAAACCATAGAGAACTTGAAAAATATATTTCATGAACTATCCTTTAACGATAAATGAAAACAATATATTCATTAAAATGACCGCTACTAAAAGATGATTTGCTTTGGTAAGTCGTGGTAAATGTTGTTCAACATTACAAAGACCCGTTAGATGTTGTCTGACGCTTCACATATTTTGACCAAATAACAGTAAAGTCTTCACCCGTCATATACCTCTTAGTTTCAAGCGTTTGGCTCACTTCATCAAGCAAAGCTCTGTGCTCACGCAACATTTTTAAGGCAACAAAGTATTGTTTTTTAACAAACTGAGCCGCAACTGTTTCGGCGCGTTGTAGTTGGTGCGTCACGGGTTCATCTAAGGGCACGATTAAGTTGTCAGCCGAGGTTGCGGGGTCGTCAATATCTGACTGCAACCCACCATTCAGAACCATATCAACGACTAAGCCTGTCACTGAAAGCAAGTCACCGCTGTTACCGCGAGTTCCCATACCTAAGGTGCCAAAAGTAGCCTCCTCTGCAGCTCGACCACTTAAAATGACACGTACTTTGTGCAGTACGAAATCGTGATCGAACTCTTCGTCAACGCGATGACTAAAAGAGTTTGTGGTGATGCCGTTAAAATTGTTGCTGGTATGAATGGCCGCAAAATCAGGCATGTCTTTACCATTAGAGTTTAATATTGACATCACGGCATGACCTGCTTCATGAACAGCAACTCGGTGCAGAGCTTGGCTACTGGGTTCTGGCACCATAGACTCAGACGTACCATGCAAGGCAAAATAAATAACATCAGTAAAACGTAAAAGACGTTTTTCACTTGCGTGACGACGACGCAATGACGCAATCATCAAACCTTGTCGACGCTCATCTGCCACTTCGCTATTTAATAAGCGCCCTAACTCCTTGGTAGCGCTCTGTAATGATTGATCACAGTAAGACAACCCCAGCACTTCTAGAAAAGCCTGCCCGACCTCTTCATTCGTTTGTGTTTTAAAGTCAAAGCGGCGATCAAAGCGACCTAAGCAACGAAGTGCTTCTGGCACTTGACCAAAGTCATCAGTTGATAAAACAATGATGACACGAGTGGAATTGACCGTATCAGACTGACCCATCTGAGCGAACTGATGTGAAGTGTCAGGTGCTTCGATTGTGGCGGTTATATCAGCTGTGTCAGTTAACTCGGTCAACACTTGCGTTAAATGCTCAAGACGCGTTTTATCTTCATCTTCCGAAGAAAATTCGTTCGTTTGTTTACCCCATATTTCACGGTTTACATATAAGATCAAAGGCGCGGTTGATCTGATTTCGATACTGTCTTGGTCTTTCCAGGTTACAAGCTTTATACCCATGGTTTGAGCGGCCCACGTTGCTAAAGCTAAAGCTTCGCGCTCACTTCCGTGTTCAATAATCGCTGCAGGACCAATGAGTGCCCAGGTTTCTACTCCGTCTTGTTGTTGCGCCAACGCATCACGAATGCTTTCAACCCAACGGGTGAAATGTTTGTTACCAATGGCTTTTTTATTTATCGGCGTATTGTCTTGCATGGGTGTACCTTTCTTAAATAAACACTGCGAGCCATGGCTTTTATTTGATAATCTGCTGGTTTTTGACCTGTTGATTCATGACCTTTTGGCTTGTAACTTTTGGTTCAATACGTTTAAAACCGACATGTTTTAAATGTGAATAGTTATTAGAACCTTGTCACTGTCTCATGAGGTGATACACCGAACCATTTAAAATAATTACATTCATAAAGTCAGCTCGCATCAATCAAAATGATCGTCATTTTTTTAAAGGCAAAGCAATCATGTACGACATCATCGGCGACATTCACGGCTACGCAACACCTCTTAAAAACTTACTCGCAAAGATGGGGTACACCAAAATTGATGGTGTTTGGCAACACCCTGATCGAACGGCTGTATTTTTAGGTGATTTTGTAGACCGTGGGCCTGAACAGATTGAGACCGTTCAAACAGTTCGTAATATGGTCACGGGTGGTCATGCCTTATCGGTCATGGGTAACCATGAGCTTAACGCTATCGCTTGGGTCACACCCGACCCCAAAGAGCCCGGGGCGTTCATGCGACCACATAATGACAAGAATTTGAAGCAACATCAAGCTTTTCTAGACCAAGTCGGCGAAGGGTCTGCATTACATCTTGAAATAATTGAGTGGTTTAAAACGCTACCCCTTTATTTAGAATTAGACGACATCAGGGTGGTACATGCATGCTGGCATGAGCCTTCACTTGAAGCATTAAATCAAACGCTTGATGAGAGCCAACGTATCAAACCCGATGCTTACATTAACTTATTACGTAAAGGTACACCCGAATATGAGGCCGGCGAAACCCTACTTAAAGGTCTTGAAATTGAACTACCCATAGGCTACGAGTTTCTAGATAAAGACGAACATAAGCGACGCCACATTCGCACCCAATGGTGGCGAAGCGGCACTCAGTCTTTAACGTACCGAGATCTGGCAATTGTTCCACCTGACATACTAGAAAAAATTCCACACGAACCCGCACCAGATGATTTGATGCCAGGCTATGCCGGTGACAAACTCTTATTTGTGGGTCACTACTGGCTGACTGGCACCCCAGCGCCACTGAGTACACACATCGCCTGTTTAGACTACAGCATAGCCGCTAAAGAACAACGCGCCGCCCATAAAAAAGGCAAACTTTGCGCCTACCGATTCAATGGTGAAAAGCAATTAACGCAAGATGGGTTTGTTTGGGTGAATGACTGATGCACCTACTTTGTAATTTTCTTCAAAACCATCACCCGGTTGCACCCTAATGTATAACAAGGGGATCAGATGAAGCATTCATTTGAAGTGGGTAAAACAGCTTACATAGTTGAATTCAGAAGCAAATGTGAGTTCATATTTTATATAGACGTTATAAATTCGAAATACAAAGCCGGATAAAAGTTCTCGGTTAATGTAAATACCGTATCTCAGGTTTAACTGTTTGGACTCTTAAAAAAACTATAAATATCGCACTTCGAGACTAACGCCCATAATCTCGACCATCTGAACTCGCCATATTTTTAAGCTGCTCAATCCAGTCGCGTAGAGCATCTGTAACTATCGGTACGAAGGGAATTAACTCCTTCAATGCTTCTTCGATATTTTTTTTCAGGTCTTCATAATCGTCGGCATTTTTTACACTGACTGACGATTCTTTAAAAATAGAATATTTAGTACCTTCTTTTTTTGCTTTCTCCCCAAAGTTTACTGCCGTATTGTTGGCCTTAGCCCTAGCATCTATTGCTTCTATCAACAATAGTCTTGGCTTGAAATCGGTCAGCGGTCCAACCTCCATAGCCATCCTTATTCTATGTTTAGCATCAATTTCGCGCAATTCAACCCAAAGACCTAGAGGTGTTGGAAGTCGCCATTTTTCACAGCCGGGCCAATGCGGTGACTCGGGTTCAACGAAGGGTTTAGCTTGTTCAAGAAGTACTTGCCAATCGGAAGGGATGAAAGATAACCATTTTTTAGCACCACGTACGTAACTAAATTGCACTTCATTTATTTTAAAATTTTTGTTTTTAGGGTAATCGTCAATGAGGCTGCTAAACGCCTCTGTCAACACGGTGTGAGTGCCGTGCTCGACAATGTAATCGATTACCCGTCGATGCTCGCGATATAAGCGCTTTGCAATTTCCTGTAGACGTTGTTCCTCTTCATGATTCGACGAAGAATTTTCCATCACCACCTCAATGAAGTATTCGAGAAAGTCGACAATTTTCGAAGATAACGTGTCGTTTCTCTGTTGTACAAGAAAGCGTATTTGCTCAGCATACTCTTGATGTGTAAAGGGTACAAAATTCACGCCCACTTCAGGGCTTGGGTCTTCACCATCGAGCGTCAAATAAATACCTTGAATCTTAGTTTTTTCAAGGCCCTCCCTATCTAAACGCTTTTTTAGCGCATCGAAGTACTTTTTTAACTGTTGTTCGCTTTGACTTGACCCAAGCTTGTTTTCGACTATGAAAATCCATTGCTCACTTGGGCAGTCAATCACAATATCCATGCGTGTTCTTTTGTTGAAGTCTGGATTTTGCTCTGTTTTGACTTCAACATCGGACAAATCGGATGACAGCACCTCAAGCGCAGAAATATTTGCCTCTTTATGTTTAAGGGCCCCGGCTAAGAACGCCCGAAGAAAATCATCGCCCAACCCATGATTTTCATGTGGATCGAGTAGCCACGCCAATACTGAGGAATTCCTAATCTCAGATTGTGATGCTTGCATGATCTTAATCGGGTTAAACCGGTTCAGATGAGTCTGTATTTGCCGGAAATCAGCATTGTTGACAAACAATGCCTCTAACTCTTTTGATGTTGGCATTGAGAAAATCACTTTTAGAGGTTCAAAGAAATTTAGCAATATTTATAGTATACATTCGGGGTATTTGGCACTTACCTCGCCTGGAACAACCGAGCCACTCATAACTGACAATCCATTAATGAATTCAGGTCTAACCCAATAAAAAAGCTTATGTGTGCACTGACCAATTGGCTTTTTAAATAACAGTTGTTTCATGAGGCTTCTCTTTTTAAAAGCCCATTAATTGAAGACATCTCTTCACTTTCAAGGTTTATTCATAGTAGCCAACAGTAAAAATAGGTCTTGATTGTATGGTAGTTACTATGAATTTGATCTTATTGCATCTTGACTGAGGCAGTAACTCATGGGGTGATACACCCCAACACATAAAATTGAAGCTTAGAAAGAGGTTGGTATATTTACCTAATATTCCAATATACTGAATGTTGCTTAGCAATAAGCAAATTGAATAAAACTAATTATGCTTAAAAAGTAAGGCTATAAACGATGCCCATTTACAACGCTGAGCTTTCAAGAGGGTCACTGCTGCCACTCGAAAGCAAAAGAATTGCAACGCTTTTACTTACTGGCCCTGATGATAAAGCCTGGGCACATGCCATTGAAATTGAAAATATTCTTCAGAAAAACACCGTATTCACTGCTAATCGGCAAGCAAACTTGATACGTAAAAGACTCATGACGCTAGATGCGACGGGTTGGAATCTCATTTTTAAAACCGACAGCGAAGTAACGAATCAGTTGCTGTTTGCTGCAGCAATTAAGCAAAGTAAATTGTTAGGTGATTTCATGTTTAGTGTGTACGCGAATCGCCAACGTAAATTGGAAATGTCAATTTCCCCATCAAACTGGGAAGATTTTCTTACAGACTGTGCACATCTCGACCCAACCGTTGCCAATTGGAATGATTCAACTAAATTAAAAATTTACAGATGCATCAAACGCATTTTGGTTGAAGCTAAATATATCGTTGACCGTGACTCGATGTCGATTTCACCTCGCGCACTTCACCCAGTTGTTAAAAAATATTTACTTGATCGTGATGAAGCTTATGTGATTGACTGCTTGGAGCGCGTGAAATGACGCTATCTTTAGAAGAACGTTTAAATCAAATCATACCTAGAATCACGTCTAGTGAATTTCTTGAAAGCAAAGGCCTAGGTAACGAAATTGGGTTCTGGATATTTGACTATCCACCTGAACGTGAGATGGATGTCCGTGATTTTTTGAACAATACCGTTCTTCCTGCTCTTCCAAAACAAGTGCCAAGTATCAATGCCCGCACCGTCAACTTACTCACGTTGATTTCCGACCTTCTTCAAGAGAGAAACCTCTTGGAAAAAGCAATGGATATGCAGCAAGCCAAAGGTGATGACACTGCTCTGGCGGCTCTTCGATCAATTTTAAAGGAAGACAAGCTTGCTCAAAAAATTGCGGCTGAATTTGATATCGCCAACCTTGACCTGCTGATTTTAACGGGCGTTGGGTCTGTCTACCCAATGCTAAGAACCCACACGCTTTTATCGGCGCTGCACCCCATCATGGGAAACACACCGCTCTTGATGTTTTTCCCTGGTAAATACGACGGTCACTCGCTGAGACTCTTCAATACACTCGCGGAGGACCACTACTACCGTGCTTTCCGCTTGATCCCTGAGTCAGTGTAAGAGCAATTGCGCAACCCCAATAATTGATTCGAAAGAAAAACAAATATGAAAATCAAAGAACTGTTCCTCAAACCAATTGACCGTCCTATCAATGGCGTTGTTAAAGCAGATCAAATGGATGCAGCCAGCGTTTGGCAGGAGCTGGAAGAGTATGTCGTGACCAAACAAATCAGCGATTACTTGGGCAAATTCTTTGATGCCTATCTTGCTGCAATGGATAGCCCTAATGATGCAACAGTTACTGAACGTATGGGCGTTTGGGTTTCTGGTTTTTTTGGCTCGGGTAAGTCACATTTCATCAAAATACTTTCCTACCTGCTTGAAAACCTTGAAGCGCACAACCCATTAACAGGTGAGGCACGAACAGCCAATCAGTTCTTTGATCAACAAAAGATCAAGGACATCATGCTGATGGGCGACATCCAACGCGCTACCAAAGGTACGGCTGATGTAATCCTATTTAACATTGATGCAAAGGCAGACAGTAAAACTGACCGCGATGCAATTTTGCAAGTTTTTTTGCGTGTCTTTAATGAAAAACTGGGCTACTCCGGTGACGCTCCCCATATTGCAGACATGGAACGTTATTTGGTATTCAAAGGAGCCTACGACGACTTCAAGGCGGCTTTTACGAAATCAAACGGTAGCGTGTGGGAAAAGGAAAGAGATGCAGTTGATTTCCTACGTGACGATATCGTGGCCGCCTTGGCGCAGTCATTAAATATGACGCCTCAATCAGCTGGTACTTGGTTTGATAACGCTCGAGAGAGCCACAAGATCAACATCGAGGGATTTGCCAAAATCGTCAATGAGTATCTGGCGACCAAGCCAGCAAGTCATAAAGTTATTTTTTTGGTGGATGAGGTTGGCCAATTCATCGGTTCTAACTCCCAACTCATGCTGAGCTTGCAGACCATCACCGAGCAACTGGGCACCCAATGCAAGGGCCGAGCTTGGGTCATTGTGACGAGCCAAGAAGACATAGATGCAGCTATTGGCGAGGCCAATAAAGCAAAATCTCAAGATTTTTCAAAAATTCAAGGGCGCTTTCATACACGCTTGTCACTTGCTAGCAGCAACACTGATGAGGTGATTGGCGAGCGTCTGTTGACTAAAACCGATGCAGCACAAACTGAGCTGAAGAAAGAGTTTTCTAGTAAGGGTGACGTAATTAATAATCAGTTGTCATTTGTTGGTAATTCTGTCTCCCTTAGAGGCTATAAAGATGCAGATGAATTCGCGGCCTTCTACCCATTTGCACCATACCAATTCACACTTCTTCAAAAAATATTTGAGTCCATTCGCAAAGTAGGCGCGACTGGCAGGCATCTCTCAAGAGGCGAGCGCTCGTTGCTGAATGCTTTCCAATCTGCTGCGGTTCAAAATTTAGATAAAAGTACGGATGCCCTTATTCCGCTATATGACTTTTACCCCTCCATAGAAAGCTTTATCGATGGTATGGCCAAGCGATCGATAGACGAGGCACCTGACAACCCTGGCTTGCAGCAACCGTTTGACACACAGTTGATCAAGGCGATGTTCTTGATCCGTTACATCCCTGACATCATCAAACCAACCATCGACAACTTGGCTACGTTGTGTATTGATGAGATCGATGCGGACAAACTCGCCCTTAAACGAAAGATTCAGGCTAGCTTAGATCGTTTGGAGCAGCAACGTTTAGTGAGCCGAAATGGCGATCTTTGGTTCTTTTTGACTAACGAAGAGCGTGATGTGGCCAGAGAAATTGGCCACGTAGAGGTTTCTGCAGCCGAAAAGTCACGGTTACTGGCCGAACTGGTTTTTGATGAAATTCTCAGCGGTCAAACCAAGGTTCGTCATCGCGAGACCAAGTCGGACTATGAATTCAACAGACTACTTGATGGCGCACCTTATAGGCAAGCAAACCAGGCGCTCAGTTTCGAAGTGCTCACCCCTCTAGGGGATGACTATGAAAGGCTCAGCAGCGCCAAATGCATCTTGCGCAGCAGCGAGGGTAATGGGCGCGCCATTGTTCGTTTAGCTGAGGGCGAGCGACTGGACATCGAGTTGGCTCTTTATCAGCAGATCGAAAAATACATCATCAGCCCCAAAGCCGACCAAGCCTCACCCTCTCTCAAACGCATCTTGGCCGACCGAAAAGATGAAAACCGTGACCGCAAGCAACGGCTGATCTTTCAACTAACTGAGCTCATGATTAAAGGTGATTTCTACGCGCTAGGCCAATCAGTGGAAATCAAAGCCGTGACAGCCGACAAAGTTTTAGAAGACCTCTTGAACTATCTGGTAACTAACACCTATAGCAAGCTGCCTTACATCAAAGTGCGGCAAGCAGATCCTGTTGCTGAAATTAAAGCTGTCTTGGCATCAGATAGTGTCGTCGCGGGTAGGTTGGGCTTAGATGGAGAAGAAGGAAACGCTCAGGCCATCAAAGAAATGCGGGACTACCTGCATCTTGCCGCCAGTCAGACTCGGGTGCTTTTGTCAGATGTAGTGGATAGATATTCGGGCATCCCTTGGGGGTGGAAACCTGAATGGGAAACGGTGCTTTTGGTGTCACGGCTATTCATGTCTGGCGAGATCAAGTTGATGCTGGAAGGCTCTGACCTTGACGCTACATCAGCCGTTGAGCCTTTGACAAAAGCAAGTCGCTTCAAATCAATCTCGATTCTTAAACGCAAAGTTGCTGACGCCAACAGCCTCAAGCGCGCCAAAGACCTCTACAAAGAGTTGTTTCACAAGCTTGGCCGGGATGAGGAAGACAGCCTCGTGGCCGACTTTCGTTCCCGTCTGGGTGAATGGCAAGCTGATCTCAATGCTTTCAGCCTCACAGCAGGTACAGCACAGCATCCCGGCAAGGCTGATATTGATGCAGCCCTCACACGCATTGCGCAGCAATTGGCTGTTCGAGACAGTTATGCATTCATTGAAGCCATGCTCAGCGCCAAGGACGAGTGGCTTGATGCCTCTGAAGACATTCATGATCTTGTCAATTTCTACAAAACCCAGATCACTGCATGGCGTAAGTTGCTCGATGGTCTTCGCGGGTTCACCGACAACCAAGAAGCCCTGAACAAAGTTCCTGAGGCTGAAAAAGCGCTGAAAGAGCTCACATTAATTCTAGATAACCCAAAACCCTATGGCTTGGTCAACCGCATTGAACCCCTGCTAGCCACCGTCACAGCTGTGAACGAGAAGCTCGCGCAAGACAAGCTCGAACGCGCACTGCTTTCCATTGATGAAAAGCTGGTCGAAGTGCAAGCCAAGCTCACCGCTTCATCGTCAAATGCTGATGTCAGCAACAAAGCGCTTAAGCCGTTGCAAGAGCTGAAAGTTCGTATTGCCAACCAAACAAGCATTGCCCAAATTCTGTATCTTCAAGGGCAAGGAGGCGACGCTATGGATGAGGCGATGTCCCTCATTGAAGATGCTGCTGCAGTTAAACCCGCGCATGTGGCTGAATCTGGAAGTACAGCCAAGCCGCTTCACACTGGCACAACTGTCACGACACAAAAGCCAGCCAAAACCACCAAAGTGATTCGTGCTTCCGAACTCACTAGCAAAACGTATTTCGAAACAGAGGCTGATGTAAATGCTTTCATCGAAACGCTAGAGGCCGAGCTACTTGCTGCAGTGCGTGCTGGCCACATTGCGCGTATTCAATAAGAACAAGAACAAAAAGAAACTATGAATAAAGCCAATCTCAAGTCCTACGCACCCCAAGCACGGCAAGACTTCATCGCTGCTGTCACCGCCCGTGCCAACCTTTTAGGCTTGTCTGAAAAATCAGGCCAGCTAGAAGTTGCCCCCGCCCAAACCCAAGGCGACGTCACCCTCATTGCTGGCCTTGCCTGGCCCTCCAAAGTAGCCACCCAGCGCGACCAGCTCATCACCCGCATGCGCCGCGAAGGGTTTGCCCACACCTGCGAAGCCGTGGCCTATACCTGGTTCAACCGCTTTGCAGCTTTGCGCTATATGGAGCTGCACGACTACCTAGGCCACGGCCACCGTGCCCTGTCCAGCGCTGAAGGCACCTTGCCTGACATCCTGACCCACGCCGCCGACTTGGCCAATGCTGGAAGTTCAGACGGTGATTCCGGCTTGCCTGGTCTCAAACCGGCGCTGGTGACCGAAATGAAACTGGCGGGAAACCGCGACGGCGAGCTCTACCGCCTTCTGCTGGTCGCTCAGTGCAATGCCTTGAGCAATGCAATGCCCTTCTTGTTTGAGCGCATCGACGACGGCACCGAGCTGCTGCTGCCCGACAACCTGCTGCGCACCGACTCCGTCATAGCCAAGCTGGTGCAAGCCATCCCTGAAGAAGACTGGGCCGAGGTCGAAATCATTGGCTGGCTGTATCAGTTCTACATCAGCGAGAAGAAAGACCAGGTCATCGGCAAAGTGGTCAAATCTGAAGACATACCCGCTGCCACCCAGCTTTTCACCCCCCACTGGATCGTGCAATACCTGGTGCAAAACAGCGTGGGCCGCCTGTGGCTCATGGCCAACCCAGCTAGCACCTTGGCCAGCCAGTGGCCGTATTACATCCAGCCCGCCGAGCAAGCACCAGAGGTACAAGCGCAGCTCGATGCCCTCATTCAGACCCGCATGGACGAAGACGGCGGCAGCCTGAACCCCGAAACCATCACCGTGCTCGACCCAGCCTGCGGCAGCGGCCATATTCTGGTGGTGGCCTACGACGTGCTCAAGGCCATCTACCTGGAGCGCGGTTACCAGGCCCGTGCCATACCGCGCCTGATTCTGGAGAAAAACCTCTACGGCCTGGACATTGACGACCGCGCCGCGCAAATGGCGGGCTTTGCCCTGCTGATGAAAGCCCGCGCCGACGACCGCCGCTTGTTCAACGAGCCGCCCAAGCTTAATGTGCTGAGCCTGCAAGAGAGCAAAGGGCTAGATGCCGCCGCGCTGGCCCAAGCCATCAATGCCAGTGGCACCGAGCGTGTCGAAGTAGCCCAGCTCCGTTGGCTGATAGACACCTTCGAACACGCCAAAACCTTTGGTTCTTTGATACAAATCGGCCTCCAGCCCACGTCGAATCTGCGCAAGCTGTTATCAATAGTGCAGCAATCCATGCAGACGGGCGACCTCTACGCCCAGGCCGCCGCGCAGGATGTGCTGCCTTTGGTGCAGCAGGCGCTGGTGCTGGGGATGCAGTTTGATGCGGTGGTGGCGAATCCGCCGTACATGGGCGGTAAAGGCATGAACCCTGCGATCAAGGAATTTGCGAAAAAAGACTTCCTCGACAGTAAGTCAGACTTGTTCGCCATGTTTATGGAGCGTGGCTTTGGCTGGTGTAAGCCGTCCGGGTTTAACAGTATGGTCACGATGCAGAGTTGGATGTTTTTGTCGTCCTATGAAGCGATGCGAGAGAAGATTCTGGCAATACGCACAATTCAGACGATGGCACATTTTGGTGCCCGGGCGTTCAGTGAGATTTCTGGTGAAATTGTTCAAACAACAGCCTTTGTGCTTAACAATTCCCATGTAAATGGCTATAAACCGGCATTTTTTCGGCTGGTAGATGGGCAGGAGGAGCAGAAAAAAGTTGCATTGAAAGCGAACAAAAATCGTTATGAACTAACGGCGCAAGATGATTTCAAAATCATTCCAGGATGTCCCATTGCATATTGGATTAGTGGGGCGGCAATCAAACACTTCGCAGGTCCTAAAGTTTCAGATCTAACTATCTCTGACGGACAAAATAAGACGGGTAACAATGGCCGGTTTGTCAGGCTTTTTTGGGAAATAAAGACTGATGATCACGGCCATGATAGAAAGTGGCTTTCGTATGCAAAGGGAGGTGATTTTCGTAGATGGTTTGGCAACCTTGACCATGTAATTGATTGGTCTGACTCTGCAAGAAAACACTATCGAAGTGACCTAAGTTCAAGAATAATTCCTGAATACTTGTGGCGCAGAATCGGAATTACATGGACTCTTCTGACTGCTACAGGACAAAGCTTCCGAACATTACCTGATTACGCAACTTTTGATATGACAGGTTCTTCTGTTTTCTTAAAAGACGAGAAGCAATTTCACATATTGATAGCATTTTTAAATTCTGCTCCAGCAGCAATGTACATGCGATTGCTAAACCCGACGCTTGCTCTTCAGGTTAGGGATGTCAGAAATTTGCCTTGGTTAGTATTGAATAATCCCGAAAAAGTTGAAAAAAATACCGAAGAATTACTAAAAATATCTCAATCTGATTGGGAAAACTTCGAAGAATCATTTCGATTTGCCTCGTCGCCTCTAGCAATTAGCGCAGCGACGTGGTTAACGATTGAGGGCTCATGGCTTGCCTGGTCTGCATTGTTAGTGGAGTCATTTGATCGAATGAAGAAACTCGAAGAAGAAAATAACCGTCTCTTCATCGAAGCCTACGGCCTCCAAGACGAACTCTCCCCCGAAGTCCCCGAAGAACAAATCACCCTGGCCCGCGCCGACCGCGAAAAAGACTGCCAGCGCCTGATCTCCTACGCCATCGGCTGCATGATGGGCCGCTACAGCCTGGACGAGCCCGGTCTGATTTATGCGCACTCTCGCAACGTCGGCTTTGATGCCAGCCGCTACGCCACCTTTCCCGCAGATGCCGACGGCATTGTGCCGCTCACCGACGAACTCTGGTTTACCGACGATACCGCCAGCCGCGTGCGCGATTTCCTGCTGGCCGTCTGGGGTGCAGACACCCAGGAAGAAAACATGGCCTGGCTGGCCGAGAGCCTGGGCACCAAGGCGAACGAAACCCCAGACGAGACCATTCGCCGCTACCTGGCCGACAAGTTCTTCAAAGACCACCTGCAAACCTACAAAAAGCGTCCGATCTATTGGCTCTTCTCCAGCGGCAAGCAAGGCGCCTTCCAGGCCCTGGTCTATCTGCACCGCTACACCGAGGGCACACTCGCTCGCCTGCGCGCCGAATACGTTGTGCCCCTCACCAGCAAAATGCAGTCCCGCATCGATATGCTGCAAAAAGACGCCCTGGCCGCCAGCAGCACCGCCGCCCGAAACAAGCTGAACAAAGACGTCGAAAAGCTCAAAAAGAAACACGCCGAACTGCTGGCCTACGACGAACAACTGCGCCACTACGCCGACATGCGCATCACCCTCGATCTGGACGATGGGGTGAAGGTGAACTACGGGAAGTTTGGGGATTTGTTGGAAGGTGTGAAGTTGGTGACTGGTGGGGCGGGAGAAGATTGATGTTTTCTCTCTACACCCGGTTCACTACCCAAGGCACTTTGACAGATCCGGTTGAAGTGCCGGATCCGTGCTTTGCACTTCCATCAACAGTCAATTGGATGCGTGCCCTGTCAATCTTGGTGCAGGAGCGGGGTTTGAACTACGGAAGTGCATCCAGTTTCTATTCAAAGGTACAGAAACGAGTTGCGACGGTAAAGCAAGAGAACACAATTTTTGAACAATTGCTTTTTGCAGTGCACCAGTTGTCGGCACTTGACGCGCTTCGGGCATCAGCATCGAAAGCCGATGTGGCTAGGGTGGGCATTGTGGGCTGGTACTACGGCATCTATTCAGCTGCCAGCGCCATGATCGCAGCACAGGATGGAAACATTCAAGATGACCATACAGGAACAGCCACCACTTGGGATCGGCAGTTTGTTGCGAACAACAAAGTGATGGAGCCTTTTTGCTACAGGCTATCGACGTTAGTGAAGAAGAATTTTGATGTCGAAGTCGCCACACTTAGAGCTGGAAATGGCTTCCTATTGACCGAAAAAGCCACTAATGCAACTGAGGCATATGGAGCCTGTTGTTCCTACTTGTCTGGCAGTGCAGATTGGTGGAAATGGAAGGCCGAGCAAAGCCTTAAGGCCTCTCGTGATTTCAAGGCTTTGAATGTTTCTAACTTCAGGACTAAGGCTGCACGAACTCTACGTGATGCGCGGCTCGCTGGTAAGTCGACAGCTTTCTTGCATCAGGCCTTTCGATACCGAGGGAAGGCCAACTACCGAGAGGCGCTATTCCTCGGATATGGAAAGAATACTGAGACGCTGCTGGATGGATACCCCGACGATCTGGTAATCGTTCTAAGGGGGTTTGTCGCGATGGCTGGGGCATTCGTTGCAAAACGAATCGGGCAACCATTATGGGATGAGTTCTTGGACGATCTTGAACGCCATAGAGCTTTTTCACTGAGTCCTAAGACTGTGTGGCAATGATGCAGAACATGATTGCAGCGTTTTCCGAATCTCAGTGGCTCGATCTGCATTTGCAGTTTGAAGTACGACGCTGCAAGAAATTGCAACTTATGGACTCACACGAGTCGGATGGTATCTATGACTGAACTTATTTCCAAGGAGTACGGCACGTGGCTGGCTGACCTTAAGAGCCGCATACAGTCGGCCCAGCAACGCGCCACACTGTCCGTCAACCGTGAACTGGTCTTGCTCTATTGGCAGATCGGCCGCGATATTCTGGAACGGCAGCAGGCGCAAGGCTGGGGTGCAAAAGTTATTGACCAGTTGGCCAGGGATTTGACTGCTGCTTTTCCGGACATGAAAGGCTTTTCACGCCGGAACCTGCTTTACATGCGCAGCTTTGCCGAGCAATGGCCCGATCTTGAATTTGTGCAACAGGCTGTTGCACAAATTCCATGGGGGCACAACATCCTGATCATGACCAAGCGCGCCAGCGTGGCCGAAGCCCGTTTTTATATCGAGCAAACCTTGGAGCAGGGCTGGAGCCGCGACGTGCTGGCCTTGCAGCTGAAGTCCAACTTGTTGGCCCGCGCAGGCAAGTCGGTGACCAACTTTTCTCGCACCTTGCCGCCGCCGCAGTCCGACCTAGCCCAACAAACGCTCAAAGACCCCTACACCTTTGACTTCATGGCCATGACAGCACCATACAACGAGCTGGATGTAGAGCGTCAGCTCACCCAGCACATCACCCAGTTTTTGCTGGAGCTCGGCAAAGGCTTTGCCTTCATTGGCCGCCAGTACCACCTGGAAATTGCGGGCAACGACTATTACATTGATCTACTGTTCTATCACGTCACCCTTAAGTGCTACGTGGTGGTCGAGCTGAAAAACCGCAAGTTCATCCCTGAATACGCGGGCAAGCTCAACTTTTACCTGTCGGCAATAGACACCCTGCTCAAACGTAGCGACGACCAGCCCACTATTGGCCTGCTGCTGTGTCGCGACAAAAACAACATTGAGGTGGAATTTGCCCTTCGCGACATGAATAAACCCATGGGCGTGAGCGAATACACCTTGGTGGAGATGTTGCCAGACAACCTCAAAGGTGCGATGCCAACGGTGGCAGAAATTGAGAGCGATTTGCAGCAGTTGCAACAACAGAGAGATGACGGCGAATGATTTCCATCAAAGACCTCGGAATGGCTTACCGCAAAGCCAAGGCCGACCTCTACTACTCGTCCCATGCATCTTTGAATGCGATTGCGAAATACGAGGAAAACCTCCACACGAACCTGTCTGCTTTGCTGGTACAGATCAATGGTGATGAGGAGTCCTGGGTAACGTTGCCAGATTTTATTGGCACCTGGACGGTTGCGACGAAGTCCGTAAAGATGGGTCAATGGAAGACGGACAAGGAAAAGGCTGGCAACGGCTTGATCTTCTCTTCCCCAGCAGAGGAATGGAAGCATATTTGTCGATCGCTGGCGGATCTGAAGCCGCCTTTAAAGCCCGAAGCCGAATTTCGAGTGATGGCCAATTGCAGTCTTGACTTCCACGTGCTGTCAACGCTGTGGATACTGAAAGTGGGACATCTTTTTGATGCCCAGCTGACAGACTGTGCCAAAGGCAACCGCTTACGCCGTACGCACAATGGCCAAAAGATCAATGAATTGTCACTGGGCTCGTTCGAGCCATATTTTATGCCGTTTCGCACTTGGCGCGACAACGGAATCAATGCTATGCGCACGGCACTGAATGCGGGCAAAAAGATCGTTGCGCTCACTGCAGATGTCACCTCGTTCTATCACGAGCTCAACCCTAAATTCATGCTTGATCCAGCCTTCGTCAAGGATATCCTAAAGCTGGCTCTCGATCCTGAACAGGGAAAGCTGCATCGTCTCTTCATCAAAGCCTTGGTTGCATGGGCAGCAAAAACTCCGTTGAAAAAAGGGCTCCCAGTGGGGTTGCCTGCATCTGCAGTTGTTGCCAACATGGCGCTGATTGACTTTGACCGTGCCATTGCGAAGCAAGTGGTGCCGCTGTATTACGGTCGCTACGTTGATGACATCCTGCTTGTGATGGAAAACGGGGCAAACTTTAAATCCACAGAACAGCTATGGGAATGGTTGTATGAACGTTCAGACGGCAATCTCGTCTTAGAAAAAGAATCTAAAAAATCACATATTAATATCGCTTTCCAGCCAACTTATCTCGAAAAGTGCGAGACCAAGCTTTACTTCGCCAATGCCAAAAACAAAGTGTTCATGCTGGAAGGTGACTCCGGCAAGACGCTGGTAGACGCAATCGAGCATCAAATTCACGAGCGAGCCAGTGAATGGCGTGCCATGCCTCGGCTTCCGCGCTCTCCTAGCCATGTCGGCACAAACCTGTTGGCCGCCACACAAAGCGATGGTGAGGCCGCTGATAACCTACGCAAAGCCGATGCGCTGACCATGCGCCGCGCAGGTTTCGCCATCAAGCTGCGAGACTTCGAAGCTTTCGAGCGCGACTTGAATCCTGATGCTTGGAAGGAGCATCGCCGAGCCTTTTTTCGTGCGTTCACCCAGCATGTCTTGGTTCTGCCGCAGTTCTTTGATTTGGCTGTTTATCTGCCGCGTGTGATTCGCCTGGCAACGGCCTGTGAGGACTTCCGTGATCTACGCAAGATCATCAACGCCGTGGCTGCACTTTGCAAGCAGGTAAAAGAAGACTGCACCATTAGTGTTAAGGCTTGTTCATCGGAAATCTTAATTTCTGAAGATGAACTAATCACTAAATGGCAAGCGCAGCTCTTTAACAGCGTGCTTGAAAGCATAACTGCAGCCTTCACACCTCGTCGTCTCTCAAAAGCCAGTAAACAGGCATGGGAGGAACATATGGCAGATTGGCATGAAGTTCTAGCAAACAAGCTAGAGTTCCTTTCTAGGGATTTTTCAGTTAGGTACTATCAGACCCAACAGGCAAGGTTGTTCTCCTTTGATCTAGCGCACATGCCGTTTCGTTTTATCGGATTGCCGTCTGAAATGATTGCTCAGCGCGGCATTCCAGCAAAAAAAACGGTCATCGTTTGTGGTGAAGCTGCAACGCTGCTGCCAGATAGGGTGCTAGCCGGAACTAAGCTTCTAACAAAATGGATAAAATTTAAGAGGCTGCCAAATGGTGTGCTGTTTGCGACCCGCCCATTTAATTTACCCGAGCTGTACATCCTAAACAAGGATGCATATTTTGAGCAAGAGCAGACATCCATGGGGGCTGTGGTGCTTGCATTGCGTGGTTTCAATCTTAATGAAAAGACGCCTTGCTTCGACAAAAATGGGGTTTTGCAGATTCCGGATGGCACCTTGCCACATAAAATCGGTATTGCAGTTTCCAGCTTGGAAACACGTCCTGAAAGTTGGGTCGCAGCCGTCACACGTGCGCCCGATCCAGATGTGGAGCGCTACGCTAGGTTGAACCAGTTGCTGAATAGCGTAATCGCCCAACCCAAACATAGCCGTTATCTCATCTTGCCAGAGCTGGCGTTACCGGCACACTGGTTCATACGCATTGCGCGCAAACTACAAGCGCGCGGAATCTCGTTGATTACCGGCATTGAATATTTGCATGCAGGTAAGTCGCGGGTACGCAGCCAGGTGTGGGCCGCACTGTCGCATGGCGGATTGGGCTTCCCGTCTATCATGATCTATCGGCAAGACAAGCAACGTCCGGCCCTCAACGAGGATAAAGAGCTAAAACGCTTGGCAGGGCTTGACTTGATACCTGAATCGCCCTGGAAGAAAGAAAAGCCACCAATAGTCCAGCACGGTGAGTTCCGATTTGCAATGTTGGTATGTAGCGAGTTAACTAACATCAGCTACCGTGCAGCCCTGCGGGGTAAGGTGGATGCCGTGTTCGTGCCAGAGTGGAATAAAGATACTGAAACTTTTAACTCACTGGTCGAGTCCGCCGCGTTGGACGTACACGCTTACATAATCCAGTGCAATAACCGAAGGTATGGTGATAGTCGCATCCGTGCTCCTTTCCAGGACAGCTGGAAGCGAGATGTATTACGAGTTAAGGGCGGTGTCACCGACTATTGCGTAATTGGTGAGATAGACGTTAAAGCGCTGCGCCAGTTTCAAAGCAGCAAACAGTCACCAGGGACACCATTTAAGCCTGTTCCGGATGGTTTTAAAGAGAGCATGGACAATTTTCGTAAGCTATTGCCAGTAGGTAATGCGGATAGATTAAATGAAAAATAGCATTGAAGATCAATCCTCAAAGAACTGCTAATGTCAACGACTAGGCAGGTCGAGACTCTATCAACTAATACTGATCAATTAAAAAACCCATGAGCCAACAACGTATTTCCGATAGACTAAATACAATATTTTTAAATTACTCTGTGGTGTTTTGGCATGACGTGGACAACGAGTTTTTAGGTGCCGTGCACGATATGGCCTTGGAAGGCGTCCAGCTCATTCGAATGGATGAGCAGCCAAGCCTTCGAATAAAACTTCAAATTGAATCGGATACCGATCAACGTTTTCTTTTGTACAGCAACCAACCTGAGCCAGAACCTTCAAAAGACTGGCTACTTGATGTGCGTTTGCGATCCAAGGCTTTTCGTGCAGACTCCACATCAATATTGCTTGAAGACTTGGGTTTGACAACTATGTCTTTGCGGGCGCACTTGAAAGAACGCTCGAAGTTTCTTCGTGCCAAAGACCGAGTTGATCGGCTCAAGCGACTGGTGCTGCCAGGTGATTCGGCGCAAGACCTCGACCGCAAGATGTTGGCAGTCGTTGCCCGTGCGGACTCGCCTGAGTTGTTTGCTATTTTGCAGCGGCTTTATGCGGCATTAATCACCAACGACAACACCGATTTATCAGCCCAACCAAAGGCGTGGCTTGAGGTTGTCAGCAACGATCTGGAGCCCGCTTTTTGGGAGCTTATTAAAGAGCAACTTGGTTACACAGACGCTGAACCAAGCCTGCGCGACCTATTAATTCGAATCTTGGTGACTGACTTTTGCCGCAGCCTGTCAGGTGAGGCCCCTAAGCAGTTGGCTCATTTCGTTTTGCCAGAACGATCTCTCGCGGCCAATGCTTCAGTATTTGTTTCTCGCTGGCGGTCTGACATCGCCCAGTTCAGCAGCTATAACGCGCTGGCACAGGCTGTTGCTACAGAGCTAGATTTAATTCAGCTTCTTGGCCACCTGTCTGCTGAACAGTTGATAGAGTGCATGACTTTTGAGGAAGTTGAACTGCGTATAGTTCAAGACCTAAAAAAACGGATTGTGGACGGAAGTGGTGCCAACATGGATGTGGTGAGTGGCTTCATCGCGCGTCGCCGCGATGGCCATTGGGCCAACGCACTAATGGCAAGTGCCAACGAACGCACTAAGGCTTTGGCGGCTTGTTACGACGCACTGACTGCCGCAATAGATTTTTTTGCGCTCAGGTCATCACATGCTGCGGGTTTAAGTTTTACAGATGCTTCGGCTGCCTTTGCACAGTATCGAGATGAACTGTTTAGATTTGACCAGTTGTACCGACACTTTCATACTGCAGCAGATGCTGTTGAACCGACAGGGTGGGCTGTTTTACATGAGTTGCGTAAAACGATTGAAAGTGTCTACTCAGGCTGGTTCATACCGCAGTTAAGTAGTGGGTGGGCAAAAATAATCGAAGGTCCACAAGGGTTACTCACAAATTGGTCTTTAACTAAGGTCACACCCCAGCAAGACTTTTACAAATTAAAAGTTGAGCCCTTGTTCGAGGGGCCCGTAAAAAGAGTATTTGTGGTGATATCAGATGCTTTGCGTTACGAAGTGGCCCACGAGTTGGTTCAACAAACAAACAGTAAAAATCGTTTTAAAGCATCCATAGACGGCATGCTGGGCGTGTTACCCAGCTACACGGCTTTAGGTATGGCTGCGTTACTACCGCACAAGTCATTGGCATATAAAGTCGGTAATACCGTTGAGGTTCAAGTTGATGGCCAAACAGTTGCAACCTTAGAGCAACGTAATGATTACCTTAGGGCTTTTGGTGGTATGGCCATTAAAGCAGAAGATTTGATGTCTCTTGGCAGAGAGCGGGGCCGTGAGTGGGTGCGTGATCATCGTTTGGTGTACGTTTATCACGATCGAATAGACATGATTGGTGACAAACAGGCTTCAGAAACAAAAACGTTTGAAGCAGCTGATCAAACTATTCAAGAGTTATCGAATGTTTTAAGTTTTATTATTCAAACGCTTAATGGTTCAACAGTATTGCTGACAGCTGATCACGGGTTTATGTACCAAGAACCAGCTCTCGATTCAGCTGATAAATCAGCTTTAGATGAAAAGCCCCCTGGCACATTAATTGCAAAAAAACGGTATTTAATTGGTAATGACCTAGGGGTCACAACAAAAGCTTGGTCTGGAAACACTGCCATTACTGCGGGCACTGAACCAGAAGGTAGCTTAGATTTTTGGGTACCTAAAGGCGCAAGTCGATTTCACTTTGCTGGCGGTGCTCGATTTGTGCACGGTAGCGCAATGCCGCAAGAGGTCGTGGTGCCCCTGGTAACGGTCAGGGTAAGTGAAGCCGATAACGCAAAGATACGATCGGTCAGCATCAGCTTACTGGGTTCAATTAATAAAGTTGTCACGAATACACAGCGATTCGAGTTTATTCAAACTGACGCTGTTACAGAGCGTGTTTTAGCTAGAACCGTAGTCGTTTCACTAAGAGATGGTGAAGCACTGATCAGTGATGAGCAGACCCTTACATTTGACAGCACATCTCATTTGCTTGATGAACGAAAACGTTCAATATTTTTGACAGTACGCAGTGGCAACTATGAGTCGCACCAACGTTATGATTTAGTCATGCGAGATGCAGTAACTAGAGTTGAAGTGCTTCGACAGCCTATCGCAATTGACCTAGCATTTGGTAATGACTTTTAAAAATAAGTTCAAGGAATAATTAATGAGCCAAATCGACGATAAGATTAACCAACACTTTGCAGGGTTGGTGGTGCGTAAAGATCTCGTAAAAACTGTCAAAGGTAATGCGATTGTGCCGTCTTACGTGCTCGAATACCTGCTAGGGCAGTATTGCGCCACCAATGACGAAGCCACTATTCAAACAGGTATCGACACAGTTAAAGAAATTTTGCGGCAGCACTATGTGCATCGTAACGAGGCAGGCCTGGTTCGATCAATTATTAAAGAAAAAGGCCGGCACAAAGTTATTGATCGAATTAGTGTTTCATTGAACGACAAAGATGATGTTTATGAAGCAGAGTTCGCTAATCTGGGTATTAAGAAAGTTCTGATTGACTCAGGTACGGTTAAAGCACATCAGAAGCTACTGGTTGGGGGGGTATGGTGCATTGCCGACTTAGAGTACGAGCACAGCGAAGAAAAATCATCAACCCCTTGGGTGCTTGCATCTCTTAAGCCGATTCAGATTTCACGATTTGATTTTGAAGGCTACGTTCAAGCACGAAAGCAGTTTAGTACAGAAGAATGGGTTGATTTACTCATTCAAAGTATTGGCTTTAACCCCCAGATGTTTGGCAAGCGTAACAAGCTATTACAGTTGATTCGCTTGGTTCCTTTTTGCGAACGCAATTACAACTTGATTGAATTGGGCCCAAAGGGAACTGGTAAGTCGCATGTTTACTCTGAGTTTTCACCCCACGGTATTTTGATATCTGGTGGTGAGATAACTGTTCCAAAACTGTTTGTGAGCAATTCATCTGGAAAACTAGGGCTGGTTGGCTATTGGGATGTGGTGGCTTTTGACGAATTTGCGGGTAAGCAAAAGAAGGTTGACAAGGCTTTGGTCGACATCATGAAGAACTATATGGCCAACAAGTCTTTTTCGAGAGGCGTTGAAACGCTTGGCGCTGAGGCCAGTATGGTGTTTATAGGCAATACCGACCACACCGTACCTTACATGCTCAAACACTCAGACTTGTTTGACCCATTGCCTGAAAAATTTCACGACTCTGCCTTTCTTGACCGGATTCATAGTTATATTCCCGGTTGGGAAATTGACGTTATTCGTGGCGAGATGTTTTCAAATGGTTATGGTTTTGTAGTTGACTATTTAGCTGAGATTTTAAAATCACTTCGGAGTCATGACTTTTCCGACCAGTACAAGAATTATTTTATCTTGTCAGAAGATATTTCTACGCGTGATCGAGATGGAATCAACAAGACCTTCTCAGGGTTAATGAAAATTTTGTACCCTCAAGGCGAAGCAACTGAAGCTGAAATTGAAGACGTGTTGCGAACAGCAATTGAGGGCAGAAAGCGGGTAAAAGATCAACTGCTTCGAATAGACTCGACTTATCCTGCTGTTCGCTTTTCCTATCAAGGCAAAGATGGGCAAGAAAAGTTGGTTCATACCCTAGAAGAAGATGAGTACCCTAACCAGTATTATCGTCGACAAGCATTTGAAGAGCAGGGCGAGCTTAAAGATGCACCCAACCTTGGTGATGACCCTGAGCAAAATGCCGGCACAACGCTTGCAACACCTAAAGCTATTGCCACGAACTCTGCAAATGATGAAAGGCCTGCATTGAAAGAGCAGCACTTAGTGTTTCAAGAAAATCAACGTCGTGTCAGTTTCGACATACTGTTTGGTTCTTATTTAGCTGGTGCTAAGCGCATTGTTATAACTGACCCATACATGAGATTATTTCATCAAGTGCGCAACCTAATGGAACTGATGGAGACCATCAGCAAATTTAAAGGCTCTGATGATGAAGTGTCTGTTCATGTAGTGACAGTAGAAGACGAATTCAATGGTGAGAAACAATCAGAAAATTTACAAAAAATTGCCGATGCTTGCCAGAGCGTTGGTATTCAGCTTACCTGGGCTTATGACACAACGGGTACAAAACACGACCGTGACATTACTACTGATAATGGGTGGAAAATTGTATTAAGTCGAGGTTTAGATATTTTCCAAAGATTTGAGTTGAATGATGCATTTAATTTCGCCAATCGACTACAACAGCATCGGCAATGCAAAGAATTTAATGTTACTTATGTTCGGCTAGATCATGATGAAGCTATAAAAGCATGATTAGCCAAGTCATTTTTTGATTTACTTTTTGCCTGTCACAATCACCCGTCAAACCAACCCACATTCAATCAGTACGGCGAAATTCACCAACTTTCGAGAAGCGTACCTGAGCACGGTTCATGTCATTAGGTTTTGAGCAGAAAGGGGTTTGAGCACGATTTTGAGGCAATTTTGCATTTGCTCAAATCATTAGCTTTTAGCAAGAACCCCGCGTGGTGCGGGGCTTAGGGCGGTGCTAAATTTGGGTAGTTGAGTTAGAGTTGAGAATACTGGCAGGCAGAGGGGGATTCGAATTCCCGATACGTATAAGCGGATAGACGATTTTAATCGAGCGCCTTTAGCCGCTGGGCCAAATTCCCCAAACCGTTAGAAAATGAGCTTAACAGAGAAAAGTTTTTATCCCACACTACTTTAAGGCCCTCGTTAAAAACCTCAGAAGCCTAAATTGAACGAAATTACTTTTAGCGTCACCACTTCGTAAGCGGTAAGCCTACGCCGTTATATCTTTTACGAATTTAAAAGTTCAAACTACTCCCATGATATTTTCAATGGAGAGTTTGAGATGAATACGATAAGTTTAAACCCAACACGCACGGCACGTGAGCAACGATTTGAGAACGAACAAGAGTTATTTAAAGCAAGCGGCTTAACGGTGCGTGAGTTCTGTCGGCGCCACAACATTAGCCCTTCGGGCTTTTACAGTCGCCGCGCTAACAGTGCTGACGTTGGTGCTCGTGCGCCTTTGGTTGCGCCGCCTGAATTGCCAAGTACGGCGGGCTTCATTGATGCTGGGGTGTTAAAGAAGAGTAAAACCAAAAAAAGCGGGTGGCGTAAAAGCCCGTGCGCAGACAGTCGAGGTATTAACAGCATTAGCAGATTCAACCACAGCCTCAACCACTGGCCCAACAGCCTTAACACCTACGGCACTTGAGTTGCGCATTGACTTGGGCGCAGGCGTGGTACTCACTCTCACGAGGCGCTGATGTTCTTTCCCGAAGGGCAGGTGCGTATCTTTGTATATGGTGAACCTGTCAACATGAGGCTGTCTTACGATGGCCTGTATGCAAAGATTAAAAATGTCATGGGTCAAGACCCATTAAGCGGCCATTTGTTTGCATTTATCAACCGACGTGCCACGCAGATCAAAGTGATCTACTGGGACCGAAGTGGCTTTTGCATCTGGTCTAAGCGCCTAGAGCAGGGTCGACTCATCAGTGATTGGGGGTCGGTGAGCACCTGCGAGATGGACTGGACGCGCCTGAAGATGTTGCTCGAAGGGGTGGAAATTAAGCGTATAAAAAAGCGTTACTTTAGAGCCACAATACCCGCATAAACCATCGCTTTATTAACCGCTAAAACCCAATGAATACGGGGCTTGCGGTACAATAGAGCTTATGCAAAGCCGCTCACAACCTCACACCGTTTCAGCACCCGAAGTGGCTGCGTTGTCGGCAGAAAGCTTGGCTAAATTAGTCAACGATCAGGGCGCTGAAATTGCCGCCCTACGCCATCAGTTGGAGTGGTTTAAACGCCAGATCTTTGGTCAAAAGAGTGAGCGTCGATTGGTGGTGCCCGAGCCCAGTCAGTCGTTCTTGGGCGACGAGTTTGCTGCCAAGCCAGAACAGGGTACGGTTAAAAAGACACGCATCGCTGAACACGTACGGGTGACAAAGGCCAAAGATGA
>JBDNHM010000137.1:0-1724 GCA_041688825.1 Burkholderiaceae bacterium
AGCTCTTGCTGCTTTTGCTTTTCTTTGATTTCTTGTTACCTTTTGAATCGGTTTTTTTGTCGCTTTTAGCTGCAACAGACGTTCCGTTTTTTGAGCTAGGTTTTGCAGTTGACGCAGCAACCGCTGAGCCGCCTGTTAACGCAAGCGCTGAACTGAGCAACAAAGCTGAAAGTAATGAACTTTTTTTCATGATGAATATGCCAAATAAAATGAGAATAAAAACCAACAAAACGACCAGAATTTTGACTGATCAAATGGCGTATTCCATGAACAGCTAAAAAGCAGCTAGTCATTCACGAATGCGTCTCTTGCCCAGCAATAATGTGCGCTGTTGCGTGAATTATCTACCTGTGTGGAACACAATACAAGTCGCTTAACGACAATTTACAAAGAATGTTGAGGCTTATTTTAATTTCCAGCTTTATGTAGGTAATTGGCTCTTGCAAATATAGTTTGAAGTACATCGCTTTAAGGTCAACAGCAGTCTTACAATCGTGCCAATACAGAACAAGCAACTTACTGAACCATATTTTGGGCAAAACGCCCTGGATGCCCCATTTTGAAACCTGCCATGACGATTCAGCTAAAACAAGGGTTGATGTTTTTTTGTCTTATGCTTTTGACGACAACGACAAGTCAATACGTGCAAGCAACGAGCGCGACTGTTGCCACACCCCCTGTAAAAACGCAAGGCGTAGCTGATAAACAGCCATTACAGCCCGAAGCACCCAAAACTAACGAATCTTTAGCACAAAAGCCACCCATACTGGTTTTAAACTCTCTGAATGCAGACGTGAGTATTATTGATCCTGTTACTTTTACAGAAATTAAACGATTGCCCGTTGGTAAAGAGCCACACCACCTTTACATGACACCTGACTCAAAATCAGTATTGGTGGCAAATGCCGCGGGTAATTCCATCACGTTTATTGACCCAAAAACAGGTGACGTGCAGCGTACTTTAAACAATATTGTAGACCCCTATCATTTACGTTTTTCACCCGATATGAAGTGGTTTGTGGTGGCCGCCAATCGCTTGAATCACGTTGACATCTATGAATGGCTCGGCACTGATGCCGAGCAACCCATTAAGCTCATCAAACGGTTGCCTGCTGCTAAAACGCCTAGCCATCTTATGATTGATGACCAGAGCAAAGTAGTCTATGCAACGATGCAAGACAGCAACGAGTTGATGGCCATTGACTTAAAAACGCAGCAGCCCTTGTGGGTCGTACCCACCGGTAAATTACCAGCCGACCTTTTTTTAACGCCTGATAATAAAAAACTGTTGGTCGCATTAACGGGTGAAAATAATGTGCAGGTGTTTGATGTTTCAGGCCCCAAAGCGGTGCTTGTGCAGCGTATTACAACCGGTAAGGGGGCGCACGCTTTTCGTGCGCAAGGTGATGGTAAGCATGTTTTTGTCAGTAACCGCGCGGGTAACAGTATTAGCCGAATTGATCTTAAAACCCTTGCGGTGGTTGATCAGTACCCCGCCCCAGGTGGGCCAGATTGTATGGAAATGTCGGCCGATGGTAAAACCTTGATGGTTACATCACGCTGGTCGGGTAAGCTTACATTTATTGATCTTGCAACACGTTCGGTGGTGCGCCAAGTGGCTGTAGGCAAATCACCCCATGGTGTTTGGACACTTGACCACGCCGCAAGACAGTAAAAAAGTCTTTCAAATAAAGCAAGCATTCAAATAAAGCAAGCATTCAAAT